>NZ_JBWZQN010000003.1:0-85841 GCF_056724605.1 Prolinoborus fasciculus
GCTGCTGTGCTTTAACTGGATTTTGTTGATCTAAGTATTTTTGATACCAAACACGTAGTGTTTCAGGAGTACAGCCAATTTTAGGAGCAATTGCTGTGATTGCAGCCCAATTCGATGGATAATCTTTCTCGGATTCAATCAATAATTGAACCGCTCTTTCTCTGATTTCAGGGGTATATTTTAATTTTGTCATCGGGATAGTCTCTCAGAATATTGACTCTCCGACAAACCCGGTACGGTTCAAACCTTGATTAATGAGATAACTGCAATTGAACTGGGCTGGAAATAAAGACTTGTGGATAGTGCTGGATTTATCCACAATTTAGACTTCATTTGTGGATAAAAGATCACACCATGTCGCTCACCTTTGTGCTTGCTCCTGACTCGTTTAAAGAAAGCATGTCTGCTGCGCAGGTTTGTCAGGCCATGCAACGCGGTATCCAGAACGTCATTCCGGATGCCCACATCATTCATGTGCCAATGGCCGATGGTGGTGAAGGCACGGTCGATGCATTGATTTCAAGTTTAAAGGGGCAAAGTATTGCATGTGAAGTGACCGGACCACTGCCTGAGCAACGTATTCAGACCTATTGGGGTTTGATTGATGCAGGTCAAACTGCTGTGATTGAAATGGCCAAGGCCAATGGCATTCATTTATTGAAGCCTTCACAGCGTAATCCGATGCTCACTTCAACTTATGGCACAGGAGAAATGATCAAACAGGCATTGGACTTGAGTGTGAAAAAAATCATCATGGGGTCGGGCGGCAGTATTACCAATGATGGTGGTGCAGGGATGGCGCAAGCACTGGGTGTGCAGTTTCTAAATCATGCGGGAGAGTTAATTCAGGTCTGTGGTGGAAACTTAGAACTGGTCAAATCAATGGATCTATCCGAACTGGATCCACGTTTAGCAGATACTGAAATAATCATTGCATCGGATGTCAACAATCCACTGTGTGGACCAAATGGTGCATCGATAATCTTTGGACCACAGAAAGGGGCAATGCCTGAAATGGTCAAGCAACTGGATCAAAACTTTGGGTATTTTGCCGATGTAGTCGCTGGGCAGTTTGGCCGTGATTATCGTCATGTTGCAGGGGCTGGTGCTGCCGGTGGACTGGGTTTTGGTTTAATGGCATTCACTGCTGCCTCTATTCGGTCCGGGGTGGAACTGATGATTGAACAGGTTCAACTGAATGAGAAAATAGCGCAAGCAGATTATGTCCTGACCGGTGAAGGTAAAATTGATAGTCAAACATCTTTGGGCAAAACCCCTTTTGGGGTAGCACAGCTCGCCAAGCAATTTAATAAACCGGTAATCGCTTTTGCGGGTCTAATCGGTGAAGGAATTGAGGATCTGTTTGAGTCAGGATTTAGCCAGATTATTGGTATTAATCCACCAGATTGTCCTTTAGAAGAAGCCTTAAAAAATGCAGAAATGAACTTGGAGAAAGCTGTCGCTGAGATAGTTAAAAATCTTTTGACAGAGTGAAAGTATTTCTCTCTCCTGCAATCCAGCACGCCCTGTCGTTAGCTAATATCAAATCAGGAAATAAAATTGGAGACAGTTTCAGGACAACTGAAAAGCCATAATTCTGGAAGCGATCTGTTAAACTACATACATCCACAAAATGATGAGTGAAAATGAGTTTAGCCACCCTGATTGATGAATTAAACCCCCAACAAAAGCAAGCAGCGACCACAGAAGCAAAACACAGTTTGGTGCTGGCCGGGGCAGGTTGTGGCAAAACCAAGACCATCGTGGCACGCGCAGCTTACTTGATTGAACAGGGCGTGCCTGCCAACCAGATTCAGATTCTGACCTTTACCCGCCGGGCTGCCAGTGAAATTGTGGCGCGTGTCGAACTGGCACTTGGTGAAGAAGCCAAGGGACTGCGGGCCTCGACCTTTCATACCTTCTGTATGTATCTGCTGCGCCGTATTCCGAAAGCTTTTGGTCTGGAACAGTTTTCGATTATTGATCGTGATGATCAGCTGATGATGTTCCGCCTGATTCGCGGTCGTGATGACAAGAAAAATCCCAACCATCTGCCTAAGCCTCAGGAACTATGTGATCTATATTCTTTTGCAAGGAATACCCGGCAAAAACTCAGTCTGGCATTAGAAAAACAGATGCCGGAATATCTGGCCTTAAAGGACCAGATTGCCGAGATTATGAAAGAGTACGAAGCACGTAAGCAGGCACGCAGCTTTCTGGATTATGATGACATTCTGGCGGTAGTGGCTACGGCGCTGGCACAGTCCGAAGGTCTGGTCGACTATGTCGCTTCAATCTGTCGACATATGCTGGTCGATGAAATGCAGGATACCAATCCATTACAATGGGCTTTGCTCGAACCACTTAAAGACCGGATCAGCCTGTTTTGTGTCGGTGATGATGCCCAGTCGATTTATGGCTTTCGTGGTGCAGACTTTGAAAATATTCACCATTTCAAAGAACGTGTGCCAGATGCGCAGATTTTCAAATTAGAAAAGAACTACCGCTCGACCCAGGAAATTCTCGATCTGTCTAACTGGCTGCTGGATCAGTCTGAAATCAAATATGACAAACGTCTAGAAGCTTATCGCGGAGAAGGTGTAAAGCCGCGTATGCATATCTTCCCGAATGAGTTTGATGAAGCCAAATGGATTGCGATTGATATTAAAGAACGCCATTATCTGCAAGGCAGCAAATGGGGCGAGCATATGGTGCTGGTTCGTTCCAGCTTTGCCGCGCGGCACATTGAAGCGGCCTGTATTGCAGCCAATGTACCGTATCGCTTTATTGGTGGCATGAAGCTGCTGGAAACTGCGCATGTCAAAGATTTGCTCAGCATGCTGCGGGTGGTGGCCAATCCACTAGATGATATTGCCTGGATGCGTTTCTTAACCCTGTGGAATGGTGTGGGTGATGTTGGTGCTAGCAAGCTATCGCAGCAGTTATTGGCTGAACCGGAAATGGATCAGATTGCAAAGAAATTAGAACAGTTTGGCAAGATACCGCTAGAGACTATTCTGATCATGCAGCAGATGAGTGTGCTCAAAGGCGAAGTGCAAGCTTGTGTCGGTCTGGCGATTCAGGCGATTGAATCTCAACTGGCAGAAAACTATAAAAAGGATTGGCCACGTCGCCAGAGTGATTTTGAACTGGTCAAACAGCTGGCCTCCAAACATTCGCAGCTGAGTGAATTTTTAGAGGAATATGTACTGGATCCGGTGTCAATTTCGGAAATTGAACGCCAGTCGGATCATGATGTGGTGACCTTAATCACCATTCACTCGGCCAAAGGCACCGAGCAAAATGTCTGTTATGTAGCCAATGTCACGCCGGGGAATTATCCGCATGCACGTGCCCAAGGTGATTTTGATGATGTCGAAGAAGAGCGTCGTGTGCTGTATGTAGCATTGACCCGGGCAAAAAATGAATTGATTCTGACCAAACAGAACCTGAATCATTGGGCGCGGGAAACGGTCGATGAGCAGGGGCGTAAAGTCGAAAGCTATTTCCTGAATGATCTTACCCGGCAGTTATGCACTACAGAAACCCATTACAAAACCCGGCAGCAAACCGTCAAAAGTGCCTTGATTGAACGCAAGTCGATTAATTTAGATTTTGGGATTGATCTCGATTAAACTATAGCAAAGTGGTTTCATACAAAAAGTAGAGTAGGCGCGTGCTTTTTGATATTTTTTGCCTATCTTCTTAAGGTTGTAAGATGAAAATTTTAGTTCGTAATTTAGAACGTACGGTCACAGAAGCCGAATTGCTGAAACTGTTCCAGGAATATGGCACAGTGGAGACCTGTACTTTGGTGCTTGATGCAGCAACAGGCAAATCAAAAGGTTTTGCTTTTGTAGAAATGCCACATGGCCGTGAAGCAGTCAAAGCCATTAAAGGCCTGAACACTTTGCGTCTGCACGGACATGGGATCCGTGTGAAAGCCGCAGAAGATAAGCCTCAGGCTTAAATTCAAAAAAGGAGCACTTGATAGGCTCCTTTTTTATGGCTGAAATTTAGTATCGCTGTACTTAATTAGTGAGCTCAATGCTCTGAATTTCAGTGCTGGATGGATTCAGCCTAAACATCTTTTGATTGCGAAATGCAGGCGAACCTTTTACTTTATAAAAGCCAAAATTTGTTTTAAACCTTAGGAAATCTCGATGACCCGTGTTGCTCGCTATCATGCGGACCGTACCAATCAAAAACTGTATTTTGCCCGTCTTTCCTGTCAGCAGGCCGAGCAAACCGAACATGTACAACAGGCTCAGGCACAACGTGAAGCAACTGTGTTTCATTTGCATGGTGCCTTGTTAGCATTTTTACAGGAACTGGTGCGTTATTATCGCCTGAATGATCCTAATCCAACCCTGAAATCAATTGAAGAACTGATGGCGGCCAAAGGCCAGATTTCGCCAGAAGTGGCTGTACTGCAACATTTGTCCAAAAGCGGTTTCATTGCTGAACTGAAGCGCGCCTACCGTTTATGCCAATATGCGCCGGAACCAAGTACACCAGAACCTGAAGACGAAACCTCTTCAAATCTCATCATTAAAGTCACACAGTCTCCACAAGCATGGTTACCTGATACTGCTATATTGAGAGAATGGCATCGTGACCTGACACAATTAATTGATGGGTTTCGTAATGAGATGATTGAATTTTAATCGGATAGGCTGTGCTTGCTGTACTTGAAATTACAATTTTTAACCCTATATCAATTACTCTAATGATGCAAAGTGCACTCGGCTCTTTGCCACCATGTTGAACATGGAGGATATATGTCTATAGAACAGTTGAAAGATTTATTTGGTAATCAAGACGCGATTTTAGAACTCGTTCAACTTGAAGGTGGCGCGTTGGCTCTACGCAATGCAGGCTCACATAAACAGCCTTTGGTCATGATTCAATTTAATGATGAGGTGAAAGCTCTACTTGGAGAGCAGACGCCCGTGATTGCGCAACAGATGATTCAGGCAGCACTCTATGGTTTGCTGGAACAGCAGGTCAATGAATGGCAGGCTGAAGTTGTGGATGAAGAACCAAAGTATATGAGTTAATCGTTGAAATTTATTTAGAAAGCACACTATCGGTGTGCTTTTTGAGTGTTATAGGTTATTAAATTAGGCAGATTTTAAGTATCACAAAACGTTCATTTAAAATGAAGATGAAGAAATCAGTATTTTAAAATTTAAGTCGTGAGCAGTCTGAAACCAGTGTATTAATAAAATCTTTGGCTCAGAGATATATTGATGTCCATAAAAAAAAGTTGCCAGATCCGGCAACTTTTTTTTATTCAGTGTTTATTCAAAGAAAAACTTTAATGAGAAGGCGTATGCTGATGCGCGATCTCAATCTGGTTCAAAATATGATTGCTCATATTTTTCGCCATTTCTTCTTTGGCATAATAAACTGCACCGACATTATCCCGACGAATGGCTTCAGCTTCTTCCTTGCTTTCTGCACAGACCAGTACCTGAATTTGTGGATTCAAGGTCTTGGCAATGTCCACAATTTTATGAATATCGATGATATCCATAGGGGAGATGACCAGTAAGCGCGCATGTTGAATATGTGCCTGAATCAGTACTCCGGCTTCAGTGGCAACACCAGACACCGCAGCAATACCTTTTTCACGCAGATTTTCGACGATGTCACGGTTTTCTTCGGCAATGACCACCTTGATATTTTCTTCCATCAATGAGCGGGTAATGCGACGTCCCACCTCACCATGGCCAATAATGACCACCTGATCGCGCAGGTAATCCTGTGAGACTTCATCCGGTAACATTGCCAAAGGGTCACCACTGCGTTCCAGTAAGCGGGCCAGAGTCGAGCGTTCCCGAATCCATTTCTGTACCGGCTCAATCGCGGAAAAGATAAAGGAGTTAAGCGTAATCGAAATTAAGGCACCTGCCAGAATCAGGTTTTGACCTTCCAGCGAAAGCAGATTGAGCGAAACACCGAGTGCAGCCAAAATAAAGGAGAACTCACCAATCTGTGCCAGAGAAGCACCGACGGTCAAAGCGGTATTGATCGGATAACGGAAGAACAGCACGAGTGCCATCGCGGCAATAGTCTTACCAATCATGATAATTGCGACTACGGCCAGCACATGTAAAGGTTGTTCCAGCAAAATGCGCGGATCAAACAGCATGCCGACGGAAACAAAGAATAAAATCGAGAAAATTTCACGCAGTGGCAAAGTTTCCTCTTCGGCGCGATGACTAAAATCGGACTCTTTCACCACCATTCCGGCAAAGAAAGCACCCAGTGCCATCGACACGCCAAAGACTTTATAGGCACCAAAGGCGATTGAAACGGCGGCAGCCACCACTGTTAAAGTAAACAGCTCACGTGAACCAAGACGTGCCACGACCTGTATGATCATCGGAATCAAGCGTTTACCAATAATCAGCATGAAGGCAATAAAGCCTGCGACTTTAAGTAAGGTAATCCCTAAGGTAAGCCAGATATTCTCATCGCTTGCGCCTTCCAGCGCCTGCCCACCTAAAAGTACCGCAGTGGCAGGTAACAGTACCAGCGCCAAGACCATGACCAGATCTTCGACCAGCAACCAGCCAACAGCAATCCGGCCATTGATCGAATCGAGCAGGCCACGATCACCAAGGGCTTTGAGTAGAACCACGGTACTGGCACAGGACAGGCTTAGGCCGAAGACCAGCGCTGAACCAAAGCTCCAGCCCCACAGCATCGAAACTCCGACTCCGAGCAAGGTGGCAACTGCAATCTGTAAAATCGCACCAGGCAGGGCAATCCGGCGGACCTGCATCAGATCATTTAGGGAAAAATGCATTCCGACGCCAAACATCAGGAACATGACGCCTAATTCTGCCAACTGGTTGGCCAGATGAATATCACCGACCACACCGGGCGTGTGGGGACTAATCAGAATGCCGGCAATGAGATAGCCGATCAAAGGGGGGAGACGTAGCCGTGCAGCGAGATAGCCAAAGACCAAAGCTAAGCCAAAACCAACAGCCAGTAATATAATGAGCTCTACGTCATGTGGCACTAAATACTCCTTTAGCTAGGTTTGTTGGGAAATAAGCACAAAAAGTGCCAAAACATGCAGAAAGTTTATCAAGCTGGATAAAAAAAGTGCAAAAAAAAACGACCCGCAAAGGTCGTTTTTTTAAAGAAACTAAAATTATTTGATTTTAGCTTCTTTGAAGATTACATGTTGACGGATTTTTGGATCAAATTTTTTGATTTCCATTTTTTCCGGCATAGTACGTTTGTTCTTAGTCGTGGTATAGAAATAACCTGTACCAGCTGAAGAAACTAAGCGAATTTTATCACGCATGGTTCAGACTCCTTAGATCTTTTGACCTTGAGCACGTAGGTCAGCAACAACCTTTTCAATGCCCAATTTGTCGATAATACGCATACCTTTAGTGGTTAAACGAAGACGTACAAAACGTTTTTCGCTTTCTAACCAGAAACGGTGGTGGTGCAGGTTCGGCTCGAACCGGCGCTTAGTTTTGTTGTTGGCGTGTGAGACGTTGTTACCAACGACTGGACGCTTGCCGGTAACTTGGCAAACCTTAGACATGGTGTAACTCCATTGATTTAGCCAACAGCAAATCTGTATGGCCAGTCAAAAATAAACGGATTGAAATCATTCAAGGGGCGTTTTATATCAAAAATGCGCTTAAAAGACAAGCGATTTTCGTCAAAACGCGGCACGAACTATATCGATAGCTCATGCCTTGATCATTTAGCGGAGAAGTGTCTTCGAAATCAGCTTGTGAATCGGTTTATTGAACGGTGGCAGAATGTATTTCAAGCTATAAAGCTTTGGATTCGACATTACTGAGCGTTCATGCGACAAACTGAAGAAGCCTTCTGGGCCATGGTATTTCCCCATACCTGATGCACCGACACCCCCAAATGGTAGATCGTCCTGCGCAACATGGGTCAGTACCGTATTTTGCCCGAAATGCCCTGAATGGGTACGCTGTGCGACATAATCGGCACGCGCCTGATCAAAGTCGAAGTAGTATAAAGCAAGTGGGCGTGGACGGCTATTAATAAAGTCGATGACATCGTCAATTTGATCATATTCCATGATCGGTAACAGTGGGCCAAAGATTTCATGCTGCATGATCTGCATCATCGGGGTGACATTGGTCACGATGGTCGGTGCAATCTTGCGCAGATCAGCCGAGTTTTCACTGCGTGGATTAATTTCAATAACTTGCGCACCCTGTTCGCGAGCATCATCCAGATAACCTTGCAGACGGTTATATTGTTTGTCATTGATAATCGAGGTGTAATCCTGATTATGGGTGATATCCGGATACATGCTTTCGACACAGGCTTTAAAATGGTCAATAAACTCAGCCGTCTTGCCACGAGGCAGGAACATATAATCTGGCGCTACACAGGTCTGACCGGCATTCCACAGTTTGCCCACCGCAATCCGCTGCGCAACATCACGTAGATCAATTGATGGATGCACCAGTACTGGCGATTTACCGCCCAGTTCCAGAATCACCGGCACCAGATTTTCGGCAGCGGCTGCCATGACGGTTTTACCGACTGCAGTTGAGCCGGTGAAAATCAGTTTATCGAAAGGCAAACGACAGAAAGCATCTGAAATCACACCGCCACCATTCACCACAGCGACCAATTCTTTAGGGAAGGCTTCAGCCAAAGCTTTTTCTAAAACTTCACCAAAGGCAGCGGATGCACTGGAAATTTTGATCATGGCATGGTTGCCGGCCGCCAGTGCGCAAATCAGGGGGCCAATCGACAACAACAGCGGATAGTTCCATGGTGCGATAATCCCAACCACGCCTAAAGGCTGATATTGTACCCAGGCTTTAGCCGGCTGATGAATAATGCCGACATGACGCTTGGAAGGTTTCATCCATCGGGTCAGGTTTTTGCTGTAATATTTGATATGTTCCAGACAGGTGAGCAGTTCACCAATCTTGGTTTCCCCGATTGAACGGTTACCATAGTCCTGATTAATTGCATCAGCAAATTGATCTTGATACTTAACTAAGATACGCTTAAGTCGAGCTAAACGATCGATACGTTCCTTTGCAGTCGGCAGAGGGTAGTGTAAGTAAGCGTGTTTTTGTTGCGCCAAGACTTCATTCAAATATTGGCTATCAAAAAAATGTGGTGTCATTGATGTTGTTTTTGTGTGACTGTTCATGCCGCACTACCATTATTCAAAAATCGATTAATTAATTTTTAGAGCAAATACTCTAATTAGTCAAGTGACTTTGTGTGTTAGCCTGCTAATGCATGAACTGAATGGTTATTTTAGGATGTCCCAAACCAAAACCTTAAAAACTAAAGAGCGTATCTTGCAGCTCAGTTTGCAGCTGTTTAACGAGCGTGGCGAACGATCGGTAACCACCAATCACATTGCGGCTGAACTCGGCATGAGCCCGGGTAACCTGTATTATCATTTCCGCAATAAAAATGAAATTATTAAAGAATTGATGGAACAGTACCAGCATCAGACCCTGGAAATGCTGGCGCTGCCGGATGACCGTGCACTGGATGCCAATGATAAGGTGCATTATTTTCAGGTGCTGAGCAGCCAGTTATGGGCTTACCGTTTCCTGCATCGTGATGTCTATCATCTGGTAGAAAATAACGAAGATTTTCGCAAGATGTATCCACGCTTTGCCGGACAGGTGATGCAGCAGGGCCAGAAAATTTATAAAGGCTTTGTTAATGCAGGCCTGATGGACATGACCGATTCAGAAATTGAAGCCCTGATCATTAACCTGTGGATTGTACTGACCAACTGGACCAACTTCCTGTATATGTCGGGTCATCTGACCGATTCCAATACGCTGGAAGAAAAATGGGTCTGGCAGGCACTCCGTCAAATGGTATTCCTAGAAGGGGCGTATTTACGTGGTGAAAGTCGTCAAACCTATGAAGGTTTATTGAGTAGTTTGGGCTCTTCGGAACTTTTTGCCAGCCTGTCGTCATCTAAAGATTCTGAATCTGAACAAACTATTCAGAATATCCAAGAAACGCGCTAGAATACTCGGCTTATTTTTAATTTAACTGATTAGTGACTTAAACCAACATGAATATGACGACTGCTAACACCGCACGTTTATTGATTACTTGTGAAGACAAGCCGGGCATCGTGCAGGCTGTTTCGAGCTTCTTGTATCATCAAGGTGCCAACATTACTGCGCTTGACCAATATGCGACAGCAGCGCAGGGCGGACGTTACTTCATGCGCGTTGAATTTGAATTAGATAATCTTCAAAGTCGTAAAGAAAGTATTACCCAGACTTTTGCAGCCAATGTGGCAGAACGCTATGGCATGCAATGGCGTCTGGCTCTGGTCAGTGACGTGAAAAAAGTCGGTATTCTGGTGTCTAAAGTCGATCATGCCTTGCTTGAGCTGTTATGGCGTCATGCGCGTGGTGGTCTGCCTTGTGAAATTACCAAAGTAGTATCGAATCACGAGACTTTACGCGAAGCAGTTGAAAATTTTGGCATTCCATTCGAAGTTGTGCCGGTGACCAAAGACAACAAACCTGAAGCTTATGCAGAAATCGACCAGTTGATGCAGGGCAATGACCTGTTGGTGCTGGCGCGTTATATGCAGATTCTGGATGAAGAATTTGTCAGCAAGTGGGAAATGAAAGTGATCAACATTCACCATTCTTTCCTGCCGGCTTTTGTAGGTGCCAATCCGTACAAACAGGCCTATGAAAAAGGCGTGAAGCTGATCGGTGCAACTGCGCACTATGTGACTGCTGATCTGGATCAAGGTCCGATTATTGAGCAGGATGTGGAGCGCGTGAACCATGACTTTACTGTTGAGCAGTTACGTGAACTCGGTCAGGACGTGGAACGTAATGTATTGGCCCGTGCGGTAAAATGGCATTTGGAAGACCGTATTATTGTCGATGGCAACAAGACTGTCGTGTTCCAATAAGACTTGCATTGAGTTTTAAAAAGGCATACTTTTAGTGTGCCTTTTTTGTTTTGATGCAAAAAAAGTCAGTCAAAGGTAGGATTAGCGGTTGCAAATGAAAACACTTCTCATTTATTATTGGCATACTTTAATTGTGCTAACCGATGAGCTTGATAGTTTGTTCCACATCATCTCCTCAAGGTAATAGATTTAATGAGTCAAGTTGCTGCGCCCCAAATGCCTACACCGCCAAATCAGATGAAAAAGAAAGTCATCTCTATCGTGGCGGCTGTACTGGTTGGGCATGTGGGTGTGTTATATGCGATCAGCCAGATGAAAGCACCTGAGCTGGCACCCATTGATAAGCAACCCTTAAAAGTGCGCTTTGTAAAACTCCAGGAAGCGCCAAAACCTTTACCGCCAAAGCCGAAGGCCGAGCCACAAAAAGAGCCGCCTAAGCCAAAAGAAGTCAAAATTGTCGATAAACCGCTGCCACCACCACCGAAAAAAGTAGAAAAAATCGAGCAGGTGAAAAAGGCTGAAGAGCCAAAAGTGGTTAAAGCACCGCCAGTTGAAGCAAAACCAACCCCAAGTCCGGTTGTACCGACAGTGGTCACTGAAACTAAAGTTAAACCGGCACCTGCTCCAGTCGCGCCACCTGCGCCTGTGGCACCGCCAGCACCTGCTGCGCCGCCATCCCCGAAAAGTGTATCGATTGGTGGGGGCGTGTCCTGGCAGCGTTCACCAAAAGTCTCACTCTCTGCAGGTGAATTAAAATCAGCCTGTTCACTGGTAGTAGATGTTTCAGCGAATGAGCAGGGTAAAGTAGTTTCTGCGACTGCACGAAATTCAAGTTGTAGCCCGGCGGTAACGCGCAAAGTAGAAGCGGCGGTACGTCGTGCACAACTCACCAAATATGTTGAAAATGGTGTGGCTTATCCAACCCGTGTGGAACAGCCTTTCGATTTTCAGGTTAAATAACGGCTCACCCATTAGGAGTTCGAATATGAACTTTTCAGTTTATTGGCAACACGCTGATGCAGTCAGTAAAACGCTGTATTTCGTGTTATTGGCAATGTCGATTGCGACATGGACCATTTTTGTGCTGCGTTTGATGGGCACTCGCCAACTGAAACAGATTGCCTATGCTCAGTTATCTAAGGCATTGGAACAACTGAAAACCAAACTGGCTCCTTTGGGCTTTGAACAGCGTAAAGCAGTGGCAGAACAGGCGCTGTTACGCCAGATTTCAGCAGAAAAAGCCAATGCCGAAAAAGGTGTATCAGTTCTTGGTACGATTGCCTCAATTTCACCATTTGTCGGTTTGTTCGGTACGGTATGGGGCATCTTCCATGCGCTGGTTGCTGTTGGTAAAAGTGGTCAGGCTGGTCTGGCACAAGTGGCAACTCCAGTCGGTGAAGCATTGATTATGACTGGCTTAGGTCTGGCAGTCGCGATTCCTGCGGTACTGGCTTATAACATCTGTGTCCGTGCTAATCGTGGCTTGGCACACGAGTTACAGGATCAGGCACACGGTCTGTTGATTGATACCATGCTGCAACAGGAATCTGCTGCAAAAAAGTCTGATGAAAAAGTAACACAACAGAGTTTCGTGGGAGGTCAAGCTTAATGGCTTTTCAACTGGGTGAAGACAACGATGTAGGCATGAATGAGATGAACCTCATTCCCCTCATCGACATTATGTTGGTATTGATGATCATCTTTCTGGTGACAGCGACCGTTGCGAACCCATCAATTCCATTAACCTTGCCACAAACGACTGCGGAGATTATCGATCTGCCGCCTGAAAATGTCACGATTAGCATCAATGCCGAAGGTGACATTGCCTGGAATGGTGATGTATTGACGCTGGAACAGCTCGAAACCCGTTTTAATGAAGCGGGCCAAGCTGAACGTCAGCCGACCATTGTGTTGAAAGCGGATAAAGAATCACGTTATGACTCGGTGGCGCAAGTCATGTCGCGTGCGAGTGGAGCCGGACTCAGCGATATTGCCTTTGCAACCGATAACTAAGATTCTGAGAGTAAAAAAGCGACTGATTGCAGTCGCTTTTTTTATGCCCATTTTTCGTGAATCTTAATGGGTTTTTAATAGGGTCGTAAATTTGCTGCGTAATTTATTCAATTTTGGCGGAATGGCAAAATTGCAATAGCCCTGGGTCGGGTTCTTGGCAAAGAAGTTTTGATGATAGTCTTCCGCCGGATAGAAAGTTGGAGCAGGGCTTAGTTCAGTCACCACATTGATGCCATCGGCTTTCAGAGCATCGATTGCCTGCTGCGCCTGTTGCTGCTGTTCATCATTCAGATAATAAATCACAGAACGGTACTGGGTGCCGACATCATTGCCCTGACGGTTTAATGTGGTTGGATCATGGGTCGCAAAAAATACATCAAGCAACTGGGTATAGTTAACCTGGTTTTCATCGAAATCGATCAGAATGACTTCGGCATGGCCGGTATTGCCTCCGCAGACATCATCATAGTTTGGCTCAGTCGTATGACCACCTGCATAACCGCTGACGACCTGCTGAACCCCTTGGATCTGTAAAAATACGGCTTCAGTACACCAAAAGCATCCCCCACCGAAAAGTGCCTGTTGCATGGTTGATTCCTCATTCAATTAAATAACTCAATTGGGCTGATGGTTAAATTCCAGCTCATCAGTATGAAAGATAAAAAAGCCTGTCCATACAGGCTTTTTGTAGGGATGTATTAACGCGGCTGAGCAGCACTTTCTAGCTGGATCAAGAGATTCCCATGGCGATCCAGTAATTTTAAGGTTTTAGCAAATACCTGATAATGCGTCACTTTGGCTAAAGCTTCATTAAATTTCTGATCAAGCTGATCGTTGTTCATACAGGCCATACGGGTAGTGGCCATCTGGCTCAGGGTCAGCGTGTCTTTTGCTGCTGTGTAGCTGCCCATAATCCGGTTACAGCTATCTGAACCTGAAACGCGCTGGGTACTGGCATCAAATTGCAGACTCGGAACATTGCGTGCGGTTGGCGCAGTCTTGATTTCAGTATTACCAATCTGGGTCGCAATCCAAGTACGATTTTGCAAAAGTTGTAAATGATTCGCGGTTTGTGTCGTGGCTGTATTGGGCACAGTTTCGCAGCCCATGACCGTTAGAACCGAGCCTAAAATCGCGATTGCAGTTAATTTTTTTAGCATGAGAGATACTCTGATCATTGACTAGCTATTTGTATATAAACAAAAAAATGATCAAGGTTCCAGTTGATTTTGTATCTTTATTGAAGTGGATTTGCTACACAGTTATCGCATGTCGGGTTTTGGTAGGCCCTGCCGGATCAGGCGTGAATAGTCCTGACTGGAGAGATTAGCGGTGCGTTCTACCCGTGGATTGACATGTGCCCGTTGATACCAAGTGTGCATATCCCAAGACTGTTCCAGTACTTTAAGATCATAGAGATAATTCGGTAAATAGCCGGAGGCCAGCAACCGGTAATCTGAGGGTAGCTGTTGTTGCGATATCGCCTGAACCATATCAAAGACTAGTGTGGTGCAATTACTGGTCAGGGTATTGTACCATTTTGGCTTTTGGGCCAGCTCATCGGCCTGACGCAGATATTCCTTGAATAGCGCTTTAGCCTGAGCTTGCGGCATTTTGACTGGGAAAAAATAGACCTGTTCACCACGGACATTGCTACGGGTATAGACAATATCCTTTTCATCCGATGCGACCAGACTCAGTTCATATTTTCGGAAAAAGCCACCAATCGCTGAAAACTCTTCATTCTTTTCCTTGCGGATTTCAATCGAGAAGGTGAGTGGCTTTTGATTGGCAAAATCGAAGCTGACCAGGGTATGGGCAATTTTAGGCCCCATCCAGTAGGAAGTAATGATGTTCACGCCAGTAATCTGATTCAGATCAAAACTGCGGCTTTCCCAGCGTTCGATATAGCGACCATCGGCCTGCCAGTCAAAGTTGCGGATATTGTGTAAGGTAACCTGATCGCCTTGCTGCTCATAATGCAGAAGCTGGGAAACCTCAGGATTCCACTCTCGATCCTGACGCGCTTCCAGACTGAAATATCCTAGCAGACAGAATAAAAAGGCCAGAAGATAAAGAACGCTATCCACTTGGCGGGAGATCAGATGCCGGGTGAAATAAATCCCGAGAACGACCAGCGCAAAGGTCAGCCAGAGTCCAATCAGCATCAAGCTGCCGATTTTTCCGAGGGGTTGATGAACCCAGAGCATCAGGCTGAACCACAGGCTCGACAGAAGGACGAATAAAGTAAACAGGCTGCCCAGTAGCCACAGACTCCAATGTCTGGAGATGTATTCGCGTCCCTGCATCATCACTTTTTCATGAGAAATAGGCTTTATTTTCTGTAGGTTGCGAACTCAAAAGCAATGCCGGTTTTGTCGTCGATATGTTGCTCGGCAGCGACTTTTTTAAATTCTGCTGGAATCGCTGGATAATAGGCATCGCCCTGTACATCCAGTTCGACATGGGTCAGTTCCAGACGGTCTGCAATATCCATAGTCTGTTTAAAGATTTCACCACCACCAATGATGAAAATGGTTTCAGGTTTTTCTGAAGCCTTTACATCTGCAACGGCCTGACTCAGCGCATCTTCAATGCTATAAGCGACTTTGGTGCCTGCAAATGCCCAGTCTGGATCACGGGTAATGACCCAGTTCACGCGTTTAGGCAAGGTACGTCCCATCGATTCTAGTGTCTTGCGACCCATCACCACCACACCGCCTTGGGTGATTTCCTTGAAGTGTTTCAGGTCGGCAGAGATATGCCAAGGTAGGTCATTGCCCTTGCCGATACAACGCTGCTGATCCATGGCAACGACGTGTACAACTTCTAAATCTTGAAATGACATGTATTGAATCCTTCTTATCAAGCCCAAAGTCCTTCGTGTAATTTTTTACTGGTACGAAAGAAAGGTTAAAAATCTATATTGATTGCCTTCATGCTTTAGGGCTAGGAATAATTTTGAAAGGAGTTGGCGATTTACGTGTGGTAAAAAACCTCTTCCTAGCCCTCTCCTAGGAAGAGAGGGAACTTTATAATAAAGAACATTAAACAGCGACAGGGGCTTTAATTCCTGGATGAGATTCATAACCGACAATTTCGATATCTTCAAATTTGAAATCGAACAGGTCTTTAATCTCGGGATTTAGTTTTAATTGACAGAGGTCGAGTGGCTCACGGCTAAGCTGCAACTGTGCTTGTTCAAAATGGTTGCTGTACAAGTGGGTATCGCCACCAGTCCAGACAAAGTCACCAACATCCAGATCACAGACTTGCGCGATCATATGCGTCAACAAAGCATAGCTGGCAATATTAAATGGCACACCCAAAAATACATCAGCACTGCGCTGGTACAACTGACAAGACAATTTGCCATTGTGTACAAAGAACTGGAACAGGGTATGGCAAGGTGGTAATGCGACCTGATTCGCTTCATTCGGGTTCCAGCCAGAGACAATCAGACGGCGTGAATTTGGATTGGTTTTAATTTCATTGATCAACCATTTGATCTGGTCAAAACCATCTTGGTTATAGCTATTGTCTGCATTTTTGCTGGCACCAAAATTACGCCATTGGTGACCATACACTGGGCCTAATTCGCCTTCAGGACGGCCAAAACGCGCAGTCTGTTCTGCGGTCGCCCATTCATCCCAAATCGAGACTTTATTGTCTTTTAAATACTGAACATTGGTATCACCTTTCAGAAACCATAACAATTCAATCACGATAGAACGGAAATGAACTTTTTTGGTGGTGAGTAAAGGGAAACCTTGGGAAAGATCAAAGCGCATCTGATGACCAAATACCGAACGTGTACCTGTACCGGTACGGTCGCCTTTATCGCCGCCGTTGTCGAGGATATGTTGTAAAAGGTCAAGATATTGGCGCATAGTTCTCTCTATTTGAATCTGTTGAAAATCGCCGTTTTAACAGCAGAATGGATTATTTTATAATCACTTTTCTGTCGAAAGGGACAATTTAAATTGCGCACATCATAGCATTTTTTGATGAGCTTTCATCGCCCAAATTGAGAATAAAAAAGACCTCCTGATGGAGGTCTTCTGATTGCAGTTTAAGCGGTTTTATGGCCAGTATGGACTGTATGAATCAGATCAGACAGATCATAACCCAAGGATTCTGCATAACTTAAATATTCGCGTTGAGTCGCTTCGTCCAGACTGGTACCGCGATGCAATAACCATAAATATTCTTTATTCGGCTCGCCTACAAGCGCAGTTTGATAATCGGGGTCGATTTTTAATACCCAGTAATCGCCCTTGGTAAACGGAATCCATCGCAGGCCTTCAGGTAAAAAGCTGACTTCAAGCTTGGCATGCTCTGCATCGACAATGGTCGCTTCAGCAATAGCTTCATCCAGTTTACCATCGCCATCCAGACAACGGTTTTGAATCCGAACCTTGCCATTTTCATTCAAGCTATATACCGCAGAAATATCGGTGCTGTCTTCAGGTTGATGTTTCATCGGCAAGCGTGCAATTTCATACCAGGTGCCTAAATATTGTTCTAAATTAAAATTTGAAACGGCACTTAAAGTCTGACTCATTTTTCTTCTCCGTTTAGTTCAATATTTAAAAATGCCGCATCAGTGTAATACAGGGTGCAAAGCTCAAAATGATGTAATCATGTAGTGAAATGTTGTCTGAAAATGGCCGAGTTACAGATTAAATCCATAGGGTTTGAGTAGAATAAAATAACGGCTCATTTTCTCTATTTCAGGCTGAAAAGGCTTTGCAAGGCGTCGAAGTTAGCTTTGCTTTACATTTTTTTTGCAAAGATGATGGGTTTTGTAACTGTATGAGAAAGAACGGCTTAATTTGAATGCCGGAAAAATAGACAAATTTATTTACATTTTTAATGTGAAAGATAACATTTAAACGACTAGTATTCTCGGCTTGTTAACAATATGAAAGCCTAAATTACAGGCGAGGAGCGGTTGGTAAGGCATGATCTATGATCATCAAGTAAACATGAGCGAAGTATATGCTCCTGTCCAAGCGAATATCATGGTGCGTTCCCAATCGGAGCAAAGACCTAAAAAGTCATCCCAAAAAGCCACTGTCCGTAACGCTTCAGGCGTAAGCAATGGCCACCGTATCAATATCGAGAAATTTACCAGTTATCTGCAAGGCATTACCCGAAATACCAGTACACAGAAATGTGCGCGCAGTATTCGTGTCGGTCTGCAATCCTCTGGTGCGAAAATTGTGAACCATCCGGTCGCAGCGGCAGATTGGGGAAGTACCCTGATGCAGCTGGGCTATAAGAAAATTAATGCTTCTTTTGATCGGCCGAAAAAAGGCGATATCTATATTATTGACCGTACTCAGGGACATAAATATGGACATATCGCGGCTTATTCAGGTAGTGCCTGGGTATCGGATTTTAAACAGCGAGATCATGCGGTTTATCGCAATAAAAACGTGACTTATAGTTACTATCGTCTGGAAACTTACTTCTAAGAAAACACTGCGAAGTGATCAGTCCTCAAAACGCTTCGCACGGCTTTCATAGATTGAAACGATAAATAATCCAATCGCGGCAAAGCCAAGACATTGCAGACCCAAGGCAAATTTGCCCCATTGCTGGTGCTGTTCTGGTAAATAGCCAAACAGGGTAATTAAGGCAATGATGGGAATGACCCGGCTCAAGGCGCTAAAGCCATTTGCATAGGGATTGGATTTTGAGATTTTCAGGCGGAAATGGTGCAGTAAATGCACGACAATTCCAATCGCTAAACTCACCCCCACAAATACCGGATCTAACTGGGCCACAGTCGATGCTGTATAAATCAAAATACAGGTCGCGATGATGACGATGAGTTTGATTTGACGGGTACAGCGTTCCGAATACCAGAACTCAAGCACGGGGTGAACCCTCATCTGATTTGTTCTGATTGAGCAGGGATAGTGGAGAAAACAGGCAAATCGCCAGTGCCATAAATGCAATGCCTTGTGCACCCGGAATCAGGATTTCGCCCTGTTGCATATTCATAAAAACTAAAGCAATCAATAAGGCAATTGGAATCCAGGTCAGTAATCTATACAGCAAACCGGTCGGGTTTTTGCTGGCAAAGTGGATTTTGCAGTAACGGCAGATCAGAAAAATGATGCCGGTCCCGACAAACATCAAAATCGAATCTAAGGGCAGTGGTTGCATCCAGTACAAGCCTGCAGCTGTCGCTGCAATCACAATAAAGATCAACAGTTTTTTGAGAACAGATACCTGCGGATTAAACCAGAACTCAAGCATAATGATGAAAGAATAGAAGAGATAATTGGCACTTTAGCATATTTTGAGTATAAAAAAGCGAGGCCTTTGCCTCGCTCAATTAAGCTATTTTCTTAGCTATTTTTGTTTGGACCCCAGTCATATATTTTCTTCTGGTAGGCATACCACATCATCCACAAGCCAATCAGGATCATTGGCAGGCTCAGGAATTGTCCTTTGCTCATCCAGCCAATAAATAGCTGGCCATTGTCCGGCTCACGGAAGAATTCAACCACAAAACGTGCCAGACCATAACCGATCAAGAACAACGCCGAAACTGCCATACGTGGACGCGGCTTGGAACTGAACCACCATAGGACAATAAACAGGATCAGGCCTTCACAAAGCGCCTGATACAGTTGTGATGGATGACGCACCAGTTGCAGCGGATCGGTCGGGAAGATCATGCCCCAGGCAAAGTTTGGGTCGGCCACCTGACGACCATACAGTTCGCCGCCAATAAAATTACCAATCCGGCCAAACATCAACCCTGTTGGTACGCAAGGTGCGATAAAATCTAAGGTCTGGAACCAGGTCATCTTATATTTCTTGCACCACCATAACATGGCCAGAATGACCCCGAGGAAACCGCCGTGGAAACTCATGCCACCGGTCCAGATCTGGAACAGCCATAAAGGATCGGCGAGGAACTGGGAAAAACCGTAGAAGAAGACATAACCGACACGGCCACCGATGATCACACCGAGAGCACCGAAGAAAATCAGATCAGACACCATATCCGGTGTCCAGCCACGTTGTTTGGCGCGAAACGTCGCCAATCCCCAGGCAAATAAAAATGCCAGTAAGTACATCAGTCCATACCAGTGGACTTGTAAGGGCCCGAGCGAAATCGCGACGGGATCAATATTGGGATAGGTGAGCATTCCTGTTCCTTGTGATTCTGTTTTGCACAGATTTTAGCTTAAAGCAAAGAAAAATGTTGTACATTCAATGTGTAAAGATCGAGAGCGTAAATTATGTGTATCGTGGCATTGGCTTGGCAGGTTCTGGATCAGAGCCCATTATGTCTGATTTCAAATCGGGATGAGTTCTATCAGCGTCCTACGCAGGAGCTGCATGAATGGGAGAATAGTCCGATAATTGCCGGGCAGGATCTACAGTCGGGCGGTACCTGGATGGGTATTACGGCTTCCGGTCGCTGGGCGGTGATTACCAATTTTCGTGATGGGCAGGACAAAGGGCATTATCCGACTTCACGTGGACATATCATCCAGAACTTTTTAGATTCTGACTTAACGCCGATTCGTTTTGCTCAAGATCTGGAACAACGCCAGTGTGACTATGCCGGCTTTAACCTGTTTATCGGCGATCAAGATTAGGCGGTGTATATGAGCAATCGCGGTGAAGCAACACAAGTACTGGCGCATGGCGTCTATGTGGTTTCGAATGGCCTGATGAGTGAAGACTGGTACAAGACCCGACATTTACGTAAACGCTTTACCCAGGAATTTTTACCGATGCTGCAACACCAGGAGATCGCAGAAGCAGATTTGTGTCATGCAGTCTGGGATATTCTGGAAGATGAACGTAAGGTGCTTCCTGAACTTCTGCCAGATACCGGCATCTCCGTGGAAATGGAACAGCTGCTGTCTTCGACTTTTATTCAGAGTCCGGCCTATGGCACCCGATGCTCCAATTTTTTGAGAATGCAGCAGGGACGATGGCACTGGATCGAGAAGTCACAACAAGGTGCGACCGCAGGTCAAACTATTGAGAAAATAATTAGCCTGAAATAATCACCGGATATAAAAAATGCCGACTAGAAGTCGGCATTTTTGAATAACAGCTTTTTATACGGTCGCTTGTTCCAAAGCTTCACCCGCAATGGCACCGCCATCTTTACGGGTAATGACCACAGTCGCAGAGCGAGGTACTTTGCCTAAACGGCTATAACGCTCGCTTTGGTTGGCTGGCCATGCACCCCCTGGATGCTGAACGTTGACAAAGATCGCTTTATAGTCCGGGGTAATAGTCACGCCGGTAATTTCACAACCCGATGGACCAGTCAAAAAGCGACGAACACGATCATTGCTGAGTTTGGCACCAACAAAGGTTTCCTGTCCTTCTGCTTTGGTGCTGGCTGCAAGCGCTTTAGCACCATCACCCACAGTACCCGGAAGTGCTGCCAACATCATGCAGTTGGTTTCATCGGTGTACTGACCATCATCCGTCTGAATCCACAGAATACCGCGCGGATCGAACCACATGCCATCCGGGCTGGAGAAGTCATTTAAATCATCCAGACCTGACAGGTTGATGTTAGAAGCAGCACGTGCTTCTGCACCGAACAGGAAAATATCCCAAGCAAAACTTGTCGCTGTCACTGTATTTTCAGCTTCACTGAAACGAATGATATGACCATTCATATTGCCTGAATTGCTGGCGCTTGAACCTTTAAAGTCGATGTAGCTACGTGGGTTGGCAGCATCAGTTTCATATGCACGACCACGGTTGCTGTTGTTGGTTAAGGTTACATACACTTCACCATTTTCGGGATTCACGGCAACCCATTCTGGACGGTCCATTTTGGTCGCACCAACATGGTCAGCAGCAAGACGGGCATTGATGACGATGTCATCCTGGCCTGCAAATGGATAGATTTCATTGGCAGTAGTTAAACCATTTTTGCCATGAGTCAGTTCTAGCCATTCACCTGTACCGTCATCATTGAATTTAGCGACATATAATGTCCCTTTATCCATGTATTTATCACCAGCAGTATAACCACCATTGACGTCTTTCGGATCCCAGACGGCTTCAGAAACAAATTTATAGATATATTCGCCGGTTGCGTCATCACCCATATAGAACGCTAATGGCTGACCCGGAATAGGGTTGCTACAGCGGCAGTCTTCGTGTGCAAAACGACCCAGTGCAGTACGTTTAACTGGACGTGTAGTCGCGCTAAATGGATCAATTTCTACAATGAAGCCACAGGTATTCATGACATTACGATAATCTGCTAAAGCATTTGCGCCTTTAACTGAAATATCCCAACGATCATAAAGTCCTTTATCACCGGTTAATTCAGCAACAGGAGTATTCCAGCGGTATTGAGACGAACGGGCATCAGTACCACCACGACCATAACGAGATAATGAAATTTCTTCTTTTGCAATAGCGCGGGTGTCGTTGGCTTGACGAGCGAAATAACCACTCCAGTTTTCTTCAGCCGTTAAGTAAGTTCCCCATGGCGTATAACCATTACCACAGTTGGCAAAGGTACCGCGAGTCAATGTTCCATCTGGTGAGAAAATAGTTTTGACGAGGTCAGAACCACGCGCTGGTCCATTAATTTCCATCTCGGTTGCTGCAGTGATACGACGGTTAAAATTAGAATTTAAGTTGATTTTAACGTCTTGTGTATTTGCATCTTTGCTGATCTCAATAACAGAAACACCATGCGCATTCACTTCACGGAGTACCTGATCTTCTGGACGTACGCCATCGATGGTAATTGTACCTTCTGGTGTATGGAGCTGAGATTGTTGTAGATATTCGTGGTTTAAAACAAGTAAACCTTGTGTTGATTCTTTCGCAGCATAATTTTTGTTGGTTGGATGCATACCGAAGAAGCTCATACCATCATGGTTATCGCCTGAACGGAACTGGTAAGAAGCACCAGAAGCTAAGGTTGCATCGGTCTTTTCTGGATAAGCAGGGTTGATTGGATCACCTACTGCATACAATACTTTAAGCTCATAACCTTCAGGAACACTGAAGAAGTTTTGGGTATTCTTGTGAACCGGCTCAAAGGCTAATTTATTCGGACGTGCTTTTAGGTCACTCCAGGCATGTTGATCTGGGCTAGTGGTATCTGGCGGTGTCGTTGGATTACTGTCAGGAGTACCAGAATCATTATCATCATCTGAACAACCACTTACTGTTGCCGCAAATGCTAATGCCATTGCCCCACTTGTAGTTTTCGCAATAAAGCTACGACGACTAGTATATTGATCCAGAATCGTTTGGAAGTGCGTGTTATTTGAGTTGTTACTATCTTCAACCAGATCCTGGCAAGGTATCATGTCTTCGTTTTTCATTTTAAAGTCCCAATTAAAAAATAAGTACTTGGTGGTGTAGAAGTTTTCAATACCTTAAGCTTGGGATGTGACAGTAATCTTAAGAAAATGTTTCATTAAAGTTAAATAAATTCAGTACGTTATTTAAAATTAAAAAAACAAAAAGACAGCCAGAGCTGCCTGAGTAAGTCGATATTTTTGTTGTTTTGGCTGGTTATTGTTATTCAGTCTTTAACCGACGTTTTTCAATCAGTTTCCCTGCCAGCAAACCCAGTTCAAACAGTAGCCACATCGGGACAGCCAGCATGATCATCGACAGGGCATCCGGAGGGGTGACAAACATCGCTACAAAGAAGCAGCCCACAATAATAAAGCGCCGTTTCTCTACCAGAGTCTGTGTCGAAACTGCGCCAATCAAGATCAGAACCAGGGTAATAATAGGAATTTCAAAGGTAAAACCAAAGACCAGAAACAGCTTTAAACAGAAGCTGAGATAACTGTTAATGTCGGTCATCGGTGCCACAGTTTCCGGCGAAACACTGATAAAAAAATGCAGAATTGAGGGCAATGCCACAAAGTAGGCAAAGCTGATGCCGGTATAAAACAGCACGATACTGCCGATCAAAAGTGGCAAGGCCAGGCTCTTTTCTTTGGCATATAGCGCAGGCTTAATAAAGGTCCAAAGCTGATACAGGATAAACGGCATCGCGATCATCAGCGCGACAAAGAAGTTCAGCTTAAAAGGTGCCATGAAGGTTGCAGTGACATCCGTGGCAATCATGGTTGAACTGGCTGGTAGCTGTGCACGCAACGGTTCGGACAACCATTGATAAGTCTGATTAGCAAAGGGTAATAAGCAGAAAAACAGGCCAATCAGGACCGCAACCACTTTAAACAGATGCTTTCTTAAGATGATCAAATGCTGGGTAATCGGCATGTGTTCAAGGTTCAGCGCTGCAGCATCATTCGAGGCTGGTGTGGGCGGTAAAGATGTCATACGGCCACCTTCATTTCTGTATAGCGTTGTTCTGAAATCATGGTTTGAATTGCTGTAGGCTTAGGTAAATACACGGAGGATACGGGCTGTTGCACCGGCTGATAGCTGAGCAAGGGCTGAGCAGACTGAGATTTTATTTTTAATTGATCAGCTGCAATCGGCTGCTGCAAATCAGCCACTTGTGCCTGCATCTTGGCTTCCAGTTCCTGAATCCGTTGCATTTCAGCCTGCATCTGTTCACGTAGCTCGGACAGGCGCAATTCACGATCAAGATCATTCTGAACATTGCTCACCATACGCTTGATCTTGCCGTACCATGTTCCGACAAAACGTACTGCTTCCGGAAGCTTATCTGGCCCAAGAACCAAAAGCGCAATAATCCCGAAAATCAGCAGCTCGGTCATTCCGATATTGAGCATAGCGAACTCTTAACTTTTAACCGAATGTTCAGGAGTTTTGACCTGGGCATCAATGGTGCGCGGCTCTGCAAGCTGAGCTTGTTCTGCCTCTTCATCTTTGACTGATTTTTTAAAGTCTTTAATCGCGCCGCCGACGTCTTTACCCAAATTTTTAAGTTTGGATGTGCCGAACAATAAAATCACCACAATTGCAAAAATCAGCACATGCCAAATTGATAATCCTGCCATTATTTTATCCTCTATATTTTATGTACCTATCTCAGCAGGCTTGTATGACAGCGCGGTGACGCTTTGATGACAGTTTGCCGACACGGCAGCAGGGGAATGAATCACTCATATAAAAAATTCATAATTCAATGAAAAGTATGCTGTGCTAGCATACAGCCTGATATGGAAATCTCAGCAGCATTGTCATGGCCTTGATTCTTCCCCTCCTGTCTTTTCTGATCGGTTATTGGGGTGTGCAATATTTAAAACCGGTTCGCCCTCTCTTGGCAGCTTTATTGGCACGGGTCCTGATTCCGGTACTGATTATTTACAATATGGTGTTTTACCAAGAGGGCAGTTTGTGGTTAATTGCCTTCAGCTTTTTCTGTTCTTGTGTATTCTTTGCCTTATTTTATTTCACCCTGAAAAATAAATTACGTGCTTTATGCCTGAGTTATTTAAATGGGGCATGGCTGGGGATTCCTTTTGCACTGGCGGTTTTTGGACCGCAAGCGACCAGTACTGTAGTGGCGCTGTATATTGGTGGTTCCTTGTTTGGCAATGTCTGTGCGGTGATGGCAGTCAGTGAAGCCAGACAAGATAGCGGCTATATTTTAAAGAATGTGCTGCTCTCACCACCTGTGGTGGCACTGTCTGTAGCAGCTTTATTATCATTTTGGGATTTGAGTCATTGGCAGCAAGTGCCTTGGATAGAGATACTGTATCAGGCCAATAAAGTACTGGTCACTTTTAGCGGCATGTGTGTGCTGGGAATGTGGCTGAGCAATGTGCGGATCAGCCGCTTCGATTTAATGCGCAGTCTGCAACTTATTTTTTGTCGTGGGCTATTTGCTGTTTTACTGTGTGGCGCAGCTTATTTTTATTTGCCGATTCCACAGCAGACGCTGACCTATGCGGTACTGCTGATGTTCTTTTTATTGCCGCCTGCAGCCAATATTGTGGCACTGGAAACCCATTATCAGGGAACGGGCCATTCCGCCAAATATATTGCTTCGGGAACTTTGGCCAGCGCGATCTTGATTGCCTTATATGGGGTAATCGTGCATGCGTTGATGCCTACACTATAGATTCCCTCTCCTTTTAGGAGATGAGAAACGCTGTTTCGCAAGGGGGGAGGTGAATAATCCCTCCCAACCTCCCTTTTACTAAAGGGAGGAGATCAAAAACTTACTTCGCCAAACTCTTCTTAAACAGCTGCATCGCCTGACCGCGATGACTGATTTTATTCTTTTCTTCCTTGCTCATTTCTGCACTGGAAATTCCGAGTTCCGGTAACCAGAACAACGGGTCATAGCCAAAACCATTTTCACCACGCGCAGCTTCCAGAATTTCCCCGTGCCAGATACCCTGAAAGACTTGCGGTAAGGGATCTTCGGCATGTTGAACCAGTACCAGTACGCAAACAAACATGCCCTCAATCACTTCACCATCTTGGCGTAAGGGTTTGAGATCGGCCAGCAGTTTTTCATTATTGGCGGCATCGTTGCCATGCTCACCGGAATAACGAGCCGAGTAAATGCCGGGAGCGCCGCCAAGAACTGGCACACAAATGCCTGAATCATCTGCAATAGCAGGTTTTCCGGAAATTTTAGAAGCATGGCGAGCCTTAATAATCGCATTTTCGACAAAGCTTAGACCATCTTCGATCGCATCTTCGATATTCAACTTGCCCTGGGCCACGACTTCAACCGGCAGTTGTAGCTCGGCAAACAGTTTTTCAAACTCGGCAATTTTACCTTTGTTATTACTTGCCAATATCAGTGTGCCTTGGGATAACCAGTCAGTTGCAGCCATGTCAAAAACTCATTATTAGATAAAGAATGGGCGCTATTTTAGCAATTGATGAAGAATTTGCGGCAATAAAAAAGCACCCGAAGGTGCTATTTATACCATTCAGCTTATTGTGCCTGAATCCATCTGTCGGCACGATCACGCGCCTGACGGATCTGCTCTTGGGTCAAATTCGCCGCCAAGGCAGTTTTTCTGCCTTCCGATAGCGTAATCACCTTATTATCGAGCATGCCATCACGGGTAGACAGTTCATACCATTGGTAAGCACCCATATAGTTTTTCTTTTTCTCTTCCATCATCGCTAGGTTAAAGCTGGCACGATTATCACCGCGGCTGGCTGCTTTTTCAAAGTACTGGCGAGCCAGTGTTTCATCTTTCTTGGTGCCAATACCATCTGCCAGCATACGGCCTACATTCAGCTGTGCAACTGCCAGACCTTGATCCGCAGCAGCTTTATACCAGGCAAAGGCCTGTCGTTCATCTTTTTGTATATCTTTACCATACTGGTATTTGGTGGCCAGATAAAACTGTGCACCAGCCTGACCGGCTTTCGCCGCTTTGGTCAGACTATTGATATCCATGATGGAATACTGAGCCGCTTGACTGGCAATAGAAGGACTCGGTGCAACATAATCTGCATGGGCTTGCATGCCAAAAAGTCCCGCCAGTAGCGTCGTACTTAATAATAATTTTTTCATAGCGCGCTCACTCGATAAATTGCGACTTCACCAAATAGATTAGGGAGATGCTTGCTTAGCAAACTATCTTCTTGATTCCCGTTCACAGCGAGTCGATTAATAATTTTGATATTATTTTCCGCACAAAGTGCTTCAAAATCACGAAATGTACATAAGTGGATATTCGGGGTGTTATACCACATATACGGCAAGGCTTCAGAAACCGGCATTCTCCCTTTGATTGCCAAGAAAGAACGGGTCTTCCAATGCGCAAAGTTCGGAAAGGTAATAATGGCCTGTTTCCCCACACGCACCATATCACGCAATAATACGTCAGGTGCATCTACAGCCTGCAAAGCTTGTGCCATGACCACATTGTCAAAAGACTGGTCAGCAAAGCGGCTTAAGCCGAGGTTTAAGTCCTGCTGGATGATATTTAACCCGCGACTGACTGCAATTGCAATCTTTTCCTGATCAATTTCTAATCCATATGCACGAATATCGTGCTTTTTGCTCATTTGTGCCAGCAGTTCACCGTCGCCACACCCAAGGTCGAGTACGCTAGAACCTGGCTTGATCCACTTTTCAGCGAGTTGTTGATCGATACGCATTATATGGTCTCCTTCGGTGTTGCTTTCAGGTGTTCTTCACCCCCGAGAAATGCACGCAAAGATTTTACATAGAGCGGAATAGGGAACAGGAAGGAGTCATGGCCTTGTTCCGCATCAATATCCAGATAGCTGACAGGTTTGTGATTGCTGATCAAGGCATCCACGATTTCCTGTGAGCGGGCAGGGGTAAAACGCCAGTCAGTGGTGAATGACACCACCAGGAATTTGCACTGAGTATTGGCCATGGCTTTTTTGAGCGACTGTTCATATTCACGCGACGGATCAAAATAATCCAGTGCCTTGGTCATGATCAGATAGGTATTGGCATCGAAGTTACGGCTGAACTGTTCACCCTGATAACGCAAATAGCTTTCGACCTGAAATTCAACGTCAAAGCCATACATAAATTTGCCTGATTTCAAATCGCGGCCAAACTTCTGTTTCATGGCTTCTTCGGACAGGTAAGTAATATGACCGACCATACGCGCCAGAATCAGGCCACGTTTTGGATAGCTGTCATTTTCCAGATAACGACCATTATGGAAATCCGGGTCTGACAAAATCGACTGACGTGCCACTTCGTTAAAGGCAATATTCTGTGCAGAAAGCTTTGGAGCGCTGGCAATGATCACGCATTTTCTTAAACGGTTTGGATAATCCACTGACCATTGCAATGCCTGCATACCACCCAGTGAACCGCCAATGATGGCATCCCAGGTATCAATCCCTAAACGGTCAGAGAGCAGGGCCTGGGTTTTGACCCAGTCGCGGACCGTAACTAATGGAAAATCAGGGCCATAAGGACGGTTGTCATGTTCAGGATTGGGTGAGGTCGGGCCGGTAGAGCCATTACAGCCACCAATATTATTCAGTGAAACCACAAAGAATTTTGACGTATCAATGGCTTTGCCGGGGCCAATACATGAATCCCACCAGCCGGGTTTTTTATCATCTTCATGATGATAGCCTGCAGCATGGTGATGCCCGGAAAGCGCATGGCAGATCAAAATAGCATTGGACTTATCGGCATTGAGTTCGCCGTAAGTTTCAACCATCAGTTCAAAACGGGGAAGGATGCGACCGCATTCAAGCTCTAACGGCTCTTCAAATTGGAACTTTTGTGGGACAACAAGGCCCACTGAGTCAGCTGGAAAAGACACGGGAGGGATTCGCCTTAAAATCTTGAGTATGAATAATAAAAGGATACCATTTGCAGGTATCCTTCTAAAGTCTTTTTAATGCTATGGATTATTGCTAATTCTAATACCGTGTTTAGACGGCAGCAGCAATCACCTGATCAGTGCTTAAAACACCCTGATCAATCAGACGGTTGGTCGAGGCAATAATTGCTTCGATAGAAGAGGTCACGATGTTGTCATGTACCCCGGCACCAAAGGCAGATTTACCAGTACCTTTCACTTGAAGTTCGATCAAGGCCAAGGCTTTGGCATGAGCACCTGAACTGATGCTGCGCTCTTCATAGTTCACCACGTCAATCGGCAACTGAAGTGCATCCAAAATCGCAGAAATTGGACCATTGCCTTCACCGCGGATACGACGGGACTGACCGTCAATTTCAAGATCAAGCTCAATCACCTGATTGCCATTGTCATCCGACAATTTGTAGTTTTTCGCAGAATAGTGAACGTTTTTAGCATCCACATAGGTTTCTTTGAACAACTTCCAGATATCAGTCGCACTGATTTCAGTGCCTTGCTCATCGGTACGTTTTTGTACGATCTGAGAGAATTCAATCTGTAAACGACGCGGCAAGATCACGTTGTAGTTAGATTCTAATAAGTAGGCAATACCACCTTTACCTGACTGTGAGTTAACACGGATCACGGCGTCATAGTCACGGCCCAAATCTTTCGGGTCGATTGGCAAGTACGGCATATCCCAGATTTCTTCGTTTTTCTGGAACTCGAAACCTTTTTTGATCGCATCCTGATGCGAACCCGAGAATGCAGTAAACACCAAATCACCGGCATATGGATGACGCGGGTGCACAGGTAAACCGGTACATTCTTCCACAGTCGCAATGATTTCATTGATGTTGGAGAAGTCCAAGTTTGGTGCTACACCTTGGGTATACATGTTCAAGGCAATCGCAGCCACGTCGACGTTACCGGTACGTTCGCCATTACCAAATACACAACCTTCGACCCGGTCAGCACCAGCCATAATTGCCAATTCTGAAGCGGCAATACCACAGCCGCGGTCGTTGTGGCAGTGAACTGAAATGATCACGCCATCACGACGCTGAATGTTACGGTGCATCCATTCGATTTGATCGGCATAGATGTGTGGACCTGAAACTTCTACCGTTGCAGGTAAGTTTAAGATCACTTTATTCTCTGGAGATGCTTCCCAGATTTCAGTGACGGCATCGCAGACATCTTTCGCGACTTCTAATTCGGTTGCAGTAAAACATTCAGGGCTGTACTGAAATACGAATTCAGTTTCCGGCTGTTTTGCGGCATATTCTTTCACTTTTTGTGCAGCATTAATGGCTAACTGTTTTGCACCCTCAACATCAACATTCAAGACTTTATTGCGGAATGTCGGCGAGTTAGAGTTATAGATATGTACAATGGCACGTTTCGCACCTTGTAAAGATTCAAAGGTACGCTGAATCAAATGATCACGTGCCTGAACCAAGACCTCGATATAAACGTCATCCGGAATATGACCTTCTTCAATCAATTTACGGGTGAAATCGAAGTCAATTTGCGATGCTGACGGGAAGCCGATTTCAATATGTTTGAAACCGATTTTCACCAACATCTGGAACATCTTGAATTTCTGCTCCATGTTCATTGGCTCAAAGATCGCTTGGTTACCGTCACGCAGGTCGGTACTCATCCAGATTGGCGCTTTATTGATTTCGTTGTTCGGCCATTGACGGTCTGGTAAGTCCACACGTTGATACATGCGACGGTATTTTTTACTTGGATCAGCCAACATCATGAGAGAGCTCCTTGTGCTAACTTGGGTACCGTAATCTTGGTTAAAGCGGTGCGTGGGTCAGCGGCATAGATTTTGTCTATTCATTGGGTTTTAGTGACAGTCTGGTTCAAACCTGAAATATGGTCTAAATATTGGTGGTTTAGCTTCACCAAATGCACTAAATGCCTTACTTATAATTTAAAGTTTAATCCACTTATCCCGAAAAATTTTTGCTATTTTTATGGATTTTAGTCGTATGGTAATAAAGATTTTCTTATAAACCTTAAGAATTGAAAAATATTTTCACTTATTCTAAATATTGTATTTTATATTTTCTTAATTTGGACATAATGCGTTATTTATTACGTTCAATTGTGCCACAACGCAGTATATTTTGATAAACAATAAATCCAATGATTTTCAAAGATCATTGATCTCAGGGCATCTTTTAAAGTTCCGCCCATTTACGCATTAAATTATGATACAGATTGGTCAGTTTCATGACCTCTGCATGCTGATCGCCCAGCTGCATTCTCAGGTTTTGAATACTCTGATCCAGATTAAACAGCATATGCCGCTCTGCATCATCACGGATCATGCTTTGTACCCAAAAAAATGAAGCAATTCGACAACCGGCAGTGATTGGCGTGACTTCATGCAAGCTGGTCGATGGATACAAAATCATATCGCCGGCAGGCAATTTTACTTCGTGATAACCGTAAGTGTCTTCGACTACCAGTTCACCACCGACATATTCGTCCGGCTCACTTAAAAAAACCGTACAGGATAAATCCGTTCTGAGGCGTTCATTGCTGCCGCGAATACGACGAATCGAATTGTCGACATGAAAGCCGAAAGATTCATTATTTTCATAGCGGTTAAACAGGGGAGGAATAATATCCAGTGGAATCGCCGCCGATAAAAACAGAGCATGCTGTCCCAGCGATTCAAGAATGATCGTACTTAAATGCTGGGTCAGGGGATGATCTTCAGGTAATTGCTGATTCTGTTTCACCGTCGCAGAGAGCGTACCCGCGGTAACCTTGCCATTGACCCACTCAATCTTATTCATCTCCTCACGGAAATATTGCACCTGTTCTTTGCTCAGTACATTTGGAATATGATGCAGCACGAGAAACCCCTGAATAATCGTCTTTTAAAAATAACATAGCCCCCATCAGGAGGCTATGCGGTTGCATTGAATTAATATTTAAAGTTGACTGCTAACACTGCACTACGGCCTTCTGCTTCGGTCGCATAATGAGATGAATAGGCTTTTGTGAAGTAGCGTTCATCAGACAGGTTGTTGACGTTTAATTGCAAATCAACATTTTCATTCACGTTATAACGCGCCATGGCATCATAGCGAACATAGCCCGGTACAAACTTGGTATTAGTAGCATTACCATAGACTTTGTCCATTGCGACGGCACCAGCACCTAGGGTTAAAGCAGGAGTTACTGCATAAGTAGTCCAAAGGGTTGCACTGTTTTTCGCGACGTTTTGAACCTGATTACCATTACTTCTATTGGAAATGTAGATTGGAGCTGCTGTAGTGCCAATATTTTCATAACCACCATCAACTAACTCACTGTCTAAATAAGTATAACCTGCAGAAACTGCCCATTTATCTGTGATGTTCCCATTTACACCAAGCTCAATACCATCGACACGAGTTTCACCAATATTACTTGTGGTGCCATCATCTCCGGTCGCACGAGTATTGGTTTTTTCCGTGCGGAAAATAGCTGCAGTCAGGTTGAGCTTATCATTCAAAACATCCCATTTAGTTCCTAACTCCATGGTCCGGACTTCTTCAGGTTTAAGATTATTTATTGCAGCTGTAATCCCTTCAGAACCATCGCCACCATCTACACCGACTGGATTAGACGAAGTCGCATAACTTGCATAGATACTGCCATTTTCAACTGGTTTAAAAGTAAGACCGGCTTGATAGTTGATGAAATCTTTATCATTTTTAATTGTCACTTGATCGCCAGCACTTGCTGTAATCGGTGTATTGTTTGCACCAGTAACTGCATTATTTCGTGCACCATAAGTCATGGTTTGCTCAGTTGAGTAATTATCCCAACGTACGCCTAAATCTAAGAGCCATTGAGGGGTGAATTCAATACTATCCAGGAAATAAACAGACTTTGATTTGCTTTGAATATTGTACTGGTCAGCACCATTGGTACTTAATGTACCTGTCCATGGCCCACGGTTTGGGTTTTGTACCGAAGTACACCAGCCTGAAGTAATATCACCAGCGTTACAGGCATTGTGTACATTACCTGTAGCGTTAACACCATCGATAATGTATTGGGTACGGTCAGTTTCTTGGTCTGAATATTCGGCACCCAGATTAAAACTATGTTTAAGCATACCGGTATTAAATTTACCGGTTAAAGCAAGTTGGTCGGTAAAAGCATCAGTATTTGCCACACGTGAGTTGGCACGCGCCCAGACATTTCCTGTTAATTCACTTGTAAAACCTGCTTTGTTGTAAAAGTTACCCTGAGAGTCATCTGGATTGGTCCACAGGTAATCATTTTTAGAGTTGCCATACACAGCAGTATTGCTAATGGTTAGATTATCAGTTAAATCATGTTCTAATTTGATGGTTCCGATCTGATTTTCCTGTTTCTGGAAGTCACGATCTTTCCAGCCGTAATATTGACCTTGTTTAACGTCAATTGGCTTGCCGTTGCCATTTAATGGACGATAGTCTGTTGCTGTTGCAGTTCTTGGAGCACCAAATGGGTTATTATAGGGAATACCTGAATCTGGTGTGTCATCGGTTTTTAAGTAGTAATAACTTAAAGTCGCGCGAGTAGAGGTGTCCAGACCAAAGCTAATACTCGGTGCAATCCCAGCACGTTTATATTCTGCACCGTCTTTCTGGCCTGCTTTTTCGTTTTGATGTCCCATGACGGCAACACGTGCAGCAATGCCGTTACCAAAATCTTTGTTGCCATCTAAAGTAATACGTTGGTAATTGTCAGTGCCGCCAGCGACCGAGCCTTCTAGAAAATCGCCTGCTTTAGCGACTTTAGAAATCATATTAATGCTACCGCCAGTGGTGCCTGCACCGCCCATGGCAGAAGCAGAACCTTTGGTCACTTCAACTTGTTCTACCGCAAACATTTCACGGTTTTGTGAAGTGGCATTACGAACGCCGTCTACATACATCGAGCTTTCAGAGTTATAACCGCGAATAAATGGACGGTCACCATTCGGATTACCACCTTCACCTGCACCCAAGGTAATCCCCGGAACTGTACGCAGTGCATCAGCTAAAGTCGTCACTTGTGTATCTGCAATCAGCTGTTTTGAAATCACTGAAACTGACTTTGGGGTATCGAGTAAAGGCGCAACAAATTTGCTATTCGCAGATTGATCTACTTTTAAGCTGGGTGTTTGTTCAGCTTTGACTTCTTGATGAATCGTCTCTAACTGGATCACCTGTTCTTCGGCCATCGCAGATGCAGCTACCATTGATAAAGATGAAACAATTGCAGAAGAAACGATTTTTTTACGTGTTTTAATGAAGGTCATGTTAAACCTAATAAATGAATGCTAAAAATGTATGCGAATAATAATGATTCTTGTTTTTATTTTTATCTTTTTATCATGGGAATTCATGATCTTTAAGAAAATATTAAATGAGATTTTAAATGTAATGATATAACAATAAGTATTTAAGTTTTTGATTTTATTTAGTATTGATAAAGAAAGCGGATTGCTGGCTTTTTATTGAGAATAATGATGTTTATAAAAGGGCACAAATTAGGGAGGTTTCATGGAGTACTCATTGAGCGATAAAAAACCCTGCCGAAGCAGGGTTTTGAATCATGACTTTTATATTAGAAGTCGTATGAAACAGATAACCAGTAGTTACGGCCTGGAATATAAGTACCTGTTGTACTAGAACCAATATCTAAATATTTATAACCAGTAGCAGTTTGTAGACGACCACGGTTGTCTAAATATTCATATGATTTTGCACCTTCGGTAAAATCTTTGTCCAGCAGGTTGTTCACAGCCATATTCAGACGTAATTGATCACTGACGGTATAACTTGCACCGAGGTTGAATACGCTATAGCCCGCTAACTTGTCACCAAATAATTTATATTCTTCATAGTCGCTTGAGCCTAAACCTGAAGCAGGTGCTGTTGGCGTAGTCAGGAAGCGTTGACGATCAGATTTATATTCGTACTGTAACCATAGGTCTACAGCAGGCACCAGATGCCATGTTGAAGTCAGGTTAAGCGCATTACGTGGCTGGTTATTGTAATAAGTGCCTTCGTTTTCTCCATTCGTAATTTCACTTCTGGTATAGGTATAGGCAGCTTTCATATCCCATTCAGGCAAAATGCTGTATTGCAAAGTTGCTTCTGCACCATAAACTTTGGCCTTATTCGCATTCACGCTGGTTGAACATGAGCTTGCAGTCAAGCATTCAGCGGATACAGGAAGATTCTCTGAAACAATTGCATCTTTAATCTGGTTGTAAAAACCGGTTGCCGTGAAATTGATATCATCTGTCGGCTGTAAATTAAAACCTAATTCATAGTTGGTTGAGGTTTCAGGCTTTAAGTCCGGATTACCAAATGTCAGGTTTTGTCCCTGTCCACTGAGGCCAACAACGCCGTCATAAAGGGCTTTCGCAGAGGGTGCTTTATAACCTGTACTTACGCCACCTTTCACAGTCAGCATGTCATTGGTATTCCAGACTAGATAGGCACGTGGACTAAAATGACCGCCAAAACCGGAGTGGTCTTCAAAACGACCGCCATAGGTTAAACTTAAACTATCCAAAAGACGCCATTCATCTTCAGCATAAACTGACCAGGATTTTTTATCGAATTCGTCTACACCAGTCGAATACAGAGCGATATTATCTTTATTGGTTTGCTCTTTGTATTCCGTACCCACAGTGAGCTTATGCGCACCTAAAGTTGAAATAATATGGCTATCTGCAATTAAATCGGTATTTTTTAACACACGATCTGCACCAATTTGTGCATTTCCGACGGGTAATGCAGCTGAAGGTATCGTACGACCTTTGGTTTCAGTTTCTGAGTGGCTGATATAAGTATTCCACTGACCAAAGCTATAGTCGCCATCATGCCCGATTGCAAACTGGGTACGATCAAAAATCAATTTATCTTTATAACCATTTGCTGTTGTTGCAGTATCTAAAGTACCTAAACGATTGTCTTCATTCTTATAGTTTTGATGGCTGTAGAATGAGTCAAGCCACAAGGCATTTTGATCATCTACTTTGTATGTAAGTTTACCGCCTACATCATAATTATGTGCGGTGGTCGGGCGTGGATCACGGCCAGTTGAACCTTCGACACGCTCAGACTGACCCCGGTCATAATAACTGCCGCGAAGTTGCAGACCAAGCACATCATTGACCAATGGACCATTCACCAAGAAGCTGGTTTTCCAAGAATCTGCTTCAGTACCATGCTCCATAACGTTGCCACTGACAGTAACGTTCCCATTCCACTCGTCTGAAACTTTTTTGGTAATGATATTAATCACACCACCCATGGCATCTGAACCGTAGAGGGTAGACATAGGTCCACGAATGACTTCAATACGCTCAATGGCTGAAAGAGGGGGCATAAAGCCTGTCGCTGCTTCACCAAAACCATTCGGGGTAACATCGGTAGAAGTGGTTTGACGACGGCCATCAATCAAAATAAGGGTGTCATCAGCGTTCATACCACGGATGCTAACATTTAGTCCTGCAGTTTTGCCTACGCCATTACGCACATCCACTCCAGGGACATCAACCAACAGGTCAGCAATATTGGTGGCATTCTTACGTTGAATATCTTCTTGAGTGATCACGCTAATTGAGGCAGGGGCATCTTTTAATTGTTGTTCAAACCCCGATGCAGAAACTACAATGGTAGATAAGGTGGTAGTTGGGATGTTGGAGAGGCTATTTGTCTCTGCAAAAGCAGATGTTGCTGTGACCCCAAAAATTGCCAATGTAAGCGGACGAAGACTAAAACTATGCATGACCAAATTCCCGAACCGAAGAATAAATTAGTATTGTTGCTCAAATAAGAAACTGGATATTAATGATAGTACTTATCATTTGCAATAAAAAATATACATTTTCTGCATTTAAGTGAGGTTGACTGAATATTTGAAAGGGTAGCAATTCGAATAAAAAAGACTTAAAAACTGGAACTCGCGCGTATTTTTTGTATATCCTTAAATGTTGTCATATAATGTGGCACATTTTTATAAACCTGTTATTACCAAATATATAGAGGAAGCCATGCAAGTAACTTCTGAAGCGGTTTCGGGCGTTGCCCGTCGTTTAAATGTTTCTGTACCGACGAGCCGTATTAATGAGCAATTTGAAGCTCGTTTAAAACGCACTGCTAAAACTGCGAAGATCAACGGCTTCCGTCCAGGTAAAGTGCCTGTAAACGTCGTTCGTCGTGAATACGGCGCTGGTATCTACCAAGAAGTTGTCAACGACATCATTCGTGATACAGTTTTCGAAGCGATCCAGCAAGAAAAAATCAATGCTGTGGGCATGCCAAACATCGAAAAAACTGAAATGAAAGACGACGCGCTGGTATATACAGCGACTGTTGAAGTTTATCCAGAAGTTGACGTGAAATTCGACGGTTTGGAAGTTGAGCGTAAAGCAGCTGAAGTAAATGACAAAGACGTTGAGAAGATGATTGAAAATCTTCAAAAACAACGTGCTGCTTGGGCTGAAACAAAAGGCATGGCTAAAAAAGACATGCAAGTCACTTTTGATTTTGAAGGTTCAATCGACGGCGAAAAATTTGAAGGCGGTTCTGCAGAAGACTTCAAACTAGTACTTGGTTCTGGTCGTATGATCCCTGGCTTCGAAGACGGTATCGTTGGTATGAAGAAAGGCGAAGAGAAAGTGATTGATGTAACTTTCCCTGAAGACTACCAAGCTGAAAACCTTGCTGGTAAACAAGCTCAATTCAAAATCACTGTGAAACTTGTTGAAAAACAAAAACTTCCGGAAATCGATGCTGAATTCCTGAAAATCTTCGGTGTATCTGAAGAAGAAGGCGTTGAGAAGTTAAAAGCTGACGTTCGTAAAAACATGGAACGTGAAGTGAAGAACGGCCTTCGCAATCAGGTTAAAGGTGCGACTTTCGATGCATTAGTTGCTGCAAACGAAGTTGAACTTCCAGCTGCTATGCTTGCTCAAGAAATTGACCGTCAACGTCAACAAATGATCCAGCAGTTCACACAGCAGTTTGGTGCTCAAGGTGCGAAAGCATTTGATTCAAGCATGCTTCCAGACGAATTGTTTAAAGAACAAGCTGAAAAATCTGTAAAACTTGGCGTACTTGTAAGCCGTGTTTTAGCTGATGCGAAAATCGAAGTAGATGCTGCACGTGTTGAAGCGTACATCGAAGACATGGCTTCTTCTTACGAAGATCCAAACGAAGTAATTGAATACTTCAAAAACGATGCGCAACAACGTGCTCAAATCGAAGCAGTTGTACTAGAAGACCAAGTTGTTGATTACATTTTGGCTTCTGCTAAAGTAACTGATGCGACTGTAAGCTATGAAGACTTATTGAAAGAGCAGCAAGCTCGTCAACAAGGCTAATTTAGCTTTCGATAAAAAAGGCGCTTAATGCGCCTTTTTTTCATATTGATGCCTGAAAAAAGCATTTCTGTTTTTCACAAAATTAATGCAAAAAATATAATGGATTTGTTGGCGAATTTTTTGCAATTTCAGTGATTATCCCTCATATTGTGATTATGGGTTAGGTCACAAAAAATTTAGGAATAAATAAACGTATGTATGTTCCAACGATTGAAAACGCTTTAGTGCCAATGGTGGTAGAACAATCCTCTCGTGGTGAGCGTTCTTTTGATATTTATTCACGCCTTTTGCGTGAACGTGTAATTTTTATGACGGGCGAAGTTGAAGACAACATGGCGAACCTGATCGTTGCGCAAATGTTGTTTTTAGAGGCGGAAAATCCAGATAAAGATATTCATCTATATATCAATTCACCAGGCGGTTCGGTAACTGCAGGTATGGCGATTTATGACACCATGCAGTTTATCAAACCTGATGTCGTAACGTACTGCATGGGTCAGGCAGCATCAATGGGTGCATTCCTGCTGAATGCCGGTACCAAAGGCAAGCGTTATTGCCTTGAAAATGCCCGTGTCATGATTCACCAGCCATTGGGTGGTTTCCGTGGCCAGGCTTCAGATATTGAAATTCATGCACGTGAAATCCTGTTTATTAAAGAACGTTTAAACCGTTTAATGGCTGAACACAGCGGTCAGGATTACGAGAAAGTTGCACGTGATACAGACCGTGACAACTTTATGACTGCTCAGCAAGCGAAAGAATACGGTCTTGTGGACGAAGTTTTAACTAAACGTCCATAAGTTTTAAAGATTGAGATAGTGGAGTAAATATGTCCGAACATCCTCAAGGACAAAAGCATTGTTCATTTTGCGGTAAAACGCAGTCTGAAGTCGGGAAGCTGATTGCAGGCGAGGACGCATACATTTGTAACGAATGTGTGGACGTATGCTTAGATTTGGTTCAAACCAGTCAGCAGGTGGAAACCAATGACTGGGCCAATCGTCCTTTGCCGAAACCGTATGAAATTCGTGCGGCCTTGGATCAATATGTGATTGGTCAGGACGTCGCGAAAAAAACCTTGTCAGTTGCGGTCTATAACCATTACAAGCGCTTGAAAGTGCAAAATAATGGCAAGAAAGCTGATGATTCAGTCGAGCTTTCAAAAAGTAATATTATGTTGGTTGGTCCGACAGGATCGGGCAAAACCTTGCTTGCACAAACGCTGGCACGTCTTCTTGATGTTCCATTTGCCATGGCAGATGCAACGACACTGACCGAAGCAGGTTATGTGGGTGAAGATGTAGAAAACATCGTACAGAAGCTTTTGCAAAAAGCAGATTACGATGTCGAAAAAGCGCAAAAGGGCATTATCTATATCGATGAGATCGACAAGATTACCCGCAAGTCTGAAAACCCATCCATCACACGTGATGTATCAGGTGAAGGTGTTCAGCAAGCATTATTGAAAATGATTGAAGGCACGGTTGCATCAATTCCGCCACAAGGTGGACGTAAGCATCCGCAGCAGGAATTCATTCAGATTGATACCTCGAATATCCTGTTTATTTGTGGTGGTGCATTCTCAGGACTTGAGAAAATTGTACAGCAGCGTCAGGAAAAAGGTGGCATCGGCTTTACTGCAGAAGTGCGTAAAAAAGATGAAACCAAGAAGCTGTCTGACTTGTTCCGTCAAGTTGAAGCAACTGACCTGGTAAAATTTGGTTTGATTCCAGAATTTATTGGTCGTTTGCCAGTAATTGCCACTTTGGACGAGTTGGATGAAGAAGCATTGATGCAGATTCTGACTGAGCCGAAGAATGCGTTAACCCGTCAGTATCAATATCTGTTTGATATGGAAGATGTGGATCTGGTTTTTGAAGAATCGGCATTACGTGCAGTGGCTAAGAAAGCAGTTGAGCGTAATACAGGTGCACGTGGTCTACGTTCGATCCTAGAAAATTCATTGCTGGAAACCATGTATGACTTGCCAAGCCGTAGCGATGTCGGCACTGTCGTCATCAATGAAGCCGTGATTAAAGGTGAAGCAGAGCCGGAATACCGTGCCGAGCGTCAGCCACATGATCAGCAAGAGACTGCGACAAAAATAGATTTAAAGGTCGTGAATAGCAAATCCGCTTAATTGCTATTCGTCCGAAACGTGCGAAAACTCCGTGTTTTCGCACGTTTTTTATTTCCAAAAATAAAGCTCGGTGTTAATCTGATTCACTAGGCGTGGATGCCTAAAACTTATAAAAAACAAATCGCAAAGCACTTGCATACAAAAGAATAAAGACGCAGTGAGGGATAAGCATGCGTGGAGTCGCAATTGTACTCATCAGCAGTTTGGCATTGCTGGGGTGTCATGGTAAGAAAGCCGTCGTTGAGCCTACACAGCCACTCAGCACTTTAAAAAATATCGATCTTGAAAAAAAACCGGGCTTTGTCGAGCAGCATCGTATCGGCATGTTCACCATTGGCGGTTGGGTCAATCAAAAGCAGGGCAACCAGTTTCAGACGGTGAAACCGCAGCATGATGAAGCCGCCATCGTGTATTTATACCGGCCCGATTCTAAATGGAATCGTCAGGAAATTGTCGCTGCCAGCCTGTTTATCAATCAAGAACATATTCCAAGCTTATTGCACAACCATTATTACTGGATTGAAGTGCCTGCAGGGACCTATCGTTTGAGTACCAGTCGACCGCTAGGCGCGCTGCATTTCCAGAAACCTAAATATCTGGATTTTACTGTCGAAGCGGGACAGTCTTATTTTATTAAATATGATGAAGAGAATATCAGTACACGCCGGAGTGTTTCAGGGCCACTCATGCTGATGCCGGAAAAAGTTGGTCTGAATGAAATTGCTTTTACTCAGCTAAAATCAGACAGTTTTAACTTCGTGGCACAAGATCAGGAAACTGGCCAGATTCGTAAAAAAGCCCAAAAAATTGAACCGACTGCTTATGATCCATCATTGGATGTACAGCTAAAAGCACCTTTTAAACTTTGGGATCCACGGACTTGGTAATTGACATTTTATTGAGAAAATATAATAAAAAAGCACCCTGAATGGGTGCTTTTTTATACAGATTTAATTAGCCCGCAGCAGCGTCAACTACTGGAATCTTACCAATTTTTGCTTGCCAGATTTTAGGTGCAGTCGCGTGAATAGAAGTACCATTCACATCAACCGCTACAGATACCGGCATATCTTTTACCACAAACTTGTAGATCGCTTCCATGCCTAGGTCAGCAAAGGCAACCACTTCAGCTTCACGGATGGCTTTAGATACTAAGTAAGCAGCACCACCGACAGCCATCAGGTAAGTTGCCTGGTTGTCTTTAATGGCTTCAACGGCAGCAGGACCACGGTCTGCTTTACCGATCATGCCGAACATGCCAGTTGCTTCAAGAACTTGACGCGTAAATTTATCCATACGCGTAGCCGTTGTTGGGCCAGCAGGGCCTACAACTTCGTCGCCGACTGGATCAACAGGGCCAACGTAGTAGATAAACTTGCCTTTCAGATCAACAGGAAGTTCTTCACCGTTGTTCAGCATGTCGACCATACGTTTGTGTGCAGCATCACGACCTGTATAGATTGTACCGTTAAGAAGAAGTGTATCGCCTGGTTTCCAGCTATTCATTTCTTCTTGGGTAATCGTGTCAAGGTCAACACGTTTAGAAGATGAAGAATCCCAAGTCACAGCAGGGTAGTCTTCAAGTTTAGGTGCTTGAATATGTGCAACACCTGTACCATCTAACTGGAAGTGTGCATGACGAGTCGCAGCACAGTTCGGGATCATACCAACTGGTTTACCTGCAGCATGACATGGATAATCTTTGATTTTAATATCAAGTACAGTGGTTAAACCGCCAAGACCTTGTGCACCAATACCCAAAGCATTTACTTTTTCGAAGATTTCGATACGAAGCTCTTCCATTTTGCTTTGTGGACCACGACGAAGCAATTCGTCCATGTTGATCTCTTCCATCAATGCTTCTTTGGCAAGCATCATGGCTTTTTCAGCAGTACCACCGATCCCGATTCCCAGCATACCTGGTGGACACCAGCCTGCACCCATGGTTGGAACAGTTTTCAGTACCCAATCCACGATTGAATCAGATGGGTTTAACATTGCTAGTTTAGATTTGTTTTCTGAACCGCCACCTTTGGCTGCCACAGTGATATCTACTTTATTACCAGGCACAAGCTTGTGGTAAATCACGGCAGGAGTGTTGTCTTTGGTGTTCTTACGACCAAATGCAGGATCAGCCAGAACTGATGCGCGAAGCACGTTCGAGTTTTCTAAATAACCCTGACGTACGCCTTCATTGATTGCATCATCCAGGCTCATGGTTAAATCGAATTTAACGTCCATGCCCACTTCAACAAATACGTTGACGATACCGGTATCTTGACAGATTGGGCGGTGGCCTTCTGCACACATGCGTGAGTTAATTAAGATTTGTGCGATCGCATCTTTAGCAGCTTTGTTCTCTTCACGATCATACGCACGGCTCATCGCTTGGATAAAGTCTTGTGGATGATAATAAGAAATGAACTGAAGCGCATCTTTAACTGATGTGATCAAGTCATCTTGCTTGATAATAGTTGTCATACAAATATCTCTTGAGCGGGCTGATAGCTAGCGGGCTAAATTATAAGACAAAAGAATCGGGTTGTGGGCATTTTGGGCGAGCATTGGCCGAAAGTTTATAGTTTAAGCAATCTGAGCAAGGACTTTAGCTATTCCATGGGTCAAATATGACAGCAAGTTGTCATATTCAGTGTCATATTTCAGATTAAAAATACGCATAATTTTTCTGATATTACATTAAGTATTTGAATTTTATTATTTATTTTAAATTTAATAAAAAACCAGATTGTCATATAACTGTCATAAAACTTTTACATAATGCAGCTATTGAAACGGGAGATCCTAACAATGGTTACAGGTATTTTGATGGCAGCTGGTTTTTGTGTATATATCGCTGCAACTTGGATGTACGGTCAGAAAGAAGATCAAGCCTAAGCTTTATCTTCTTTTTTATTTTAAGACCTCAAAGAATTAACCTATCTTCAAATCTTCAAATCTTCAAATCTTCAAATCTTCAAATCTTCAAATCTTCAAATCTTCAAATCTTCAAATCCAGTTATAAAAATATTTGAAAACTCAAATTTAAAAAGTATCTTGCCTATAGTTTACTCAAGCCATGTTGACCATTTACATTTTTAACCCAGAAAAACTCAAAGCCTGAAAACCCTTACACATGCGGCATTTTTTATTGCTTAGACTGTTTCTCTCAACTTCTAGAAACAGGCAAGTAGAATGAACAATTTTAATGCAAGTGATATTAAAGAACATGCTTCAGTCATTGCTTCATGTGGTACTCAAGTCGGGAAGGTGGACCATTTAGAAGGTCAGGATTCAATTAAATTAACAAGAAGTGATGATGAAAATAATGAGCATCATCTGATTCCCTTGAGTTGGGTAAGTGAAATCAAAGACAATAGCGTGGTGCTCAATAAAACGGCGGAAGACGTGCATAAAGAGTGGACTACCTTATAAAAAATTAAAGTCAGTAGACTGAAAAGCAGGGCTGCATCAGCTCAATTTTTTATGTTACAGACTTTATGATGGATAATCATTGAGAATGCCAGTTCGAAAGACTGGCATTTTTATTGTGTATTAAAATGAGATGATGATCACGTACTGAATTTATTGAAGCTAGGGTTATTTTTCTATAAAAAAACCATCTGATTTTTCAATCAGATGGTTTGGAAAACTTAAATTCAAGAAGTATTAAGCTTCTTGTTGCTCGGCCTGAATCGCGGTTAAAGCAATGGTAAACACGATGTCATCAACCAAGGCACCACGCGACAGGTCATTGACCGGCTTATTCAAGCCTTGCAGCATTGGTCCAACACTGACTACATTGGCAGCACGTTGAACCGCTTTATAGGTCGTGTTACCGGTGTTCAGATCCGGGAAGATAAACACATTGGCACGTCCGGCCACTTGTGAATCAGGCGCTTTTTGGCGCCCCACGCTTTCTACAGATGCTGCATCATATTGTAGTGGCCCATCAATCAGTAGGTCAGGGCGACGTTCTTTGGCTATTCGTGTTGCTTCAGCAACTTTTTCCACATCTGCACCGGTACCGGAAGTTCCAGTCGAATAGGAAATCATCGCAATGCGTGGATCTATCCCAAAGGCTTTGGCAGAATCAGCAGATTGGATTGCAATTTCAGCCAGTTGTTCCGCATCAGGATCCGGATTAATCGCACAGTCACCATACACATAGACTTCATCTGGCAACAGCATAAAGAATACGGAAGATACCAGTGAGTAATCCGGAGCAGTCTTAATCAGCTGGAAAGCAGGACGTACCGTATTCGCCGTGGTATGCACTGCACCCGACACCAAACCGTCAACCTGATCCAGCGCCAGCATCATGGTGCCAAGTACTACTGTATCTTGCAGTTGTTCACGGGCCTGTAGTTCGTTGAGCTTGCCTTTACGCAGCTCCACCATCTTGTCGATATAGTTTTCACGCACCAAATCCGGGTCAAGAATTTCCAGATCTTCAGGCAATTCAATGCCGCGCGCTTTGGCTACTTCTAGCACAGCTTCAGGCTTCGCTAGCAAAATACATTGCGCAATGCCACGGGACTGACAAATGGCCGCAGCCTGTACGGTACGCGGTTCATCACCCTCTGGCAGTACAATACGTTTTTTCGCAGCAATCGATTTCTGTACCAGTTCATGACGGAAAGCGGAAGGTGACAGACGTGGCCTATAAGAACCATTCAACATTTGATTCAGCCATTCCGGATTGATATGGCTTGAAACAAAACGTGTCACCTGATCTGCACGTTCGGTATCATCCACTGGAATTTCATTGCTGAGATTTGCCAGTTTTTGTGCGGTTTCAAACGTGCTGAGTGGTGTATGTAAAATCGGTAAACCTTGCTTGATGGCAGCCTGGCAGAATTCCAGTACATGATCATTTGGCTGTTGATGTTCAGTCAGCACCAGACCGGCCAAAGGAATCCCATTACTGCTGGCCAGACTACTTGCCAGTAATACATCAATCCGGTCAGAGGCACTAATAATTAATTCGCCAGCTACAAACTTATGTAGTTCATGTTCAATATTGGCTGAAATCAGACTACTGTGTTGCACACGGCGCTGTTTGGCTTCGCCTTCATTAATCCAGTAAGCAGAAATATGGGCAGCCAGATCAGACATGCGTGGCACACTTAAGGTTTTACTGAAAGGCACCAAGCCAATCACTGGCAATTTTTCAGAACCAATATGCGGATGCGTCTGCTGAATAGCTGTAATAAATTCGGCGGTTTCAGCTTTAAGGCGTAAATCTGGATTCAGCGTGACAGGAATCTGCGCAGATTCTTCAGGCAGGCCTTTGGTGCGCATTAACATGATACCTGCCAGACGGGTAGAGCTAGCGCCACCAAAATTACGCAGCTGATGTTCAACTTTGTCTGCGGTTTGGCTTGGCTGCTGAATATTGGCATTGCTGACCACAATAACTTTGGCATCCAGTGCTTGTGCCAGTGAAGCATTCAAATCATCGGCAAAACTGTCCTGAGTATTTGGCAACAGCCCTTCGACAATAATCAGGTCATGCTGTTTAGCAATTTGACGATGCAGACGCACCGCTTCTTCAAGCAATTCATCCTGTTCACCCAGATTGATCTGCTGCAAGACTTTGCTATAACGGATAGGTTCAACCGTTTCACTTTGAGAAATATGACGATACAAAGCCGTGGTGCGGTCTTCGATTTCATTCAATTCCTGGGCAAAAGGTTTCAGGAAACCAGCTTTTACCCCTTGGCATTCCAGTGCATAAATCAGGCCCAAACATGCAGAAGTTAAGCCTACGCCTTCCCCAGTGGGAACCAATAAAATCGTTTTCATAAGTGATATCAGTCGCAGAATAATAAAAATCAGTTAAAAAGTGGCTAAGCCTGCTTATGCAGGCGTTACCTCAGCTTTAGACTTTTTTGCAGTATTGCGCTCCACCTCAAGTTCAACCACACTTTGAACTTCTTGTGCGATACGGCCTTCTTCATCTGTTGGCACTACCCAGATTTGTGGGCCTGTACCTGAATCGATCCGACCTTCAGTACCGCGTTTCAATTCATTGTTGGCGTTTTTATCCAGATTGAAGCCGAAGTGGGGCAGGTAAGTCATGGTCTTTTCGCGGATATAGGCTGAATTTTCGCCAATACCGCCAGTGAAGAACAGACCATCAAGACGTGGCAGACCACAGCTCAACGCTGCCAGAGATTTAGCTAAACGGTAGCAGAATACTTCAATCGCAAGGCTAGCATCTTCATTGCCTTGTTCTGATGCTTCAATCAGGGTGCGCATGTCATTGGACAGATCAGACAAGCCCAAAAGACCACTTTGGCTATTCAGCATCTTGTCAATTTTATAAATGTCCCAACCCAGGTTTTTCGCCAGAAAGCTATGCAGGCTTGGATCAACATCACCACTGCGTGTGCCCATAACAATGCCTTCAAGCGGGGTTAAGCCCATTGAAGTATCTACACTTTGCTCATTCCAAACGGCACAGGTCGAGCTACCATTGCCAAGATGAGCAGTTAACCAGCCACCTTGTTTGAAACTGCCTGCCAGTTCAGAGCCACGCTCTGAAACATAAGCATGACTGGTGCCGTGGAAACCATAGCGGCGCACACCATGTGCTGTGTACAGAAATTTTGGCAGGGCATAGCGATATGCATGTGCTGGCATAGTTTGGTGGAAGGCGGTGTCAAATACCGCAACCTGTGGTAATTCTGGGAATAAGCGTCGGGTTGCTTCGATTCCAATCAAATGTGCCGGGTTGTGTAACGGCGCAAGCGGCGTTGCTTCACGAATTTTTTCAATAATTTCGTCATTGATCAGTTCAGCCTTGGTCAGGCTGCCACCATGTACCACACGGTGACCGATGGCATCTGGACGGTAATTGGCCAGACGTTCCAGACCCACTTCGAGTGCTTTTTTGTGGTCAGCAAATGGAATGTGGATATCGACCGGCTCATTGCCAACTGTCACACCTTTAATGCGAGCATTCTCTGTGCCTAAGTTCTCAGCTAAACCATGAATACGGAAATTCTGCTCCTCAAGAAGTAATGCAAACTTGATTGAAGAAGAGCCACAATTAATAACTAATACTGATTTAGACACGATTGATTACCCAATTTTTAATTAAAATTCTCGTCCATTTACTTGACCCAATTGCGGACAATGAAGCAGCAATCCAGATCAATGAATATGTTTTAACATTTGTTTTTTTTCTGTCCTAGATAGACTTTAGCAGATTAGACTTAAGCATTATCGACCGATTTAACAATAATAACTAAAATTTATCAGTTCATAGTTTTCATTTATAAATAAAATGATGCTAAAGAGATGATCAATAAGAATACTAAATTCTGCTTAAATTTAATTTTAGAACAAATTGGTTTTTAGTTTAGCGCCTGAAAAGGCAAATATTGTTTCTAAATACAATTCTATAAAGAGATTCATCAATAAAATGACCTGAAGGTTCTGATCCATGTATTTCAGTGTGAATTTATCTGTCCATAAAAAAACAGCCTCACACATGAGGCTGTTTTAAATGAGCGATCTGAATACTTATTGGCGAATCTGACCATCACCAAAGACAATCCATTTCTGCGAAGTCAGGCCTTCAAGACCGACTGGGCCACGAGCATGGATTTTATCGGTCGAAATCCCGATTTCTGCGCCTAAGCCATATTCAAAACCATCTGCAAAACGAGTAGAGGCATTGATCATGACCGAACTTGAATCTACACCCGCCAGAAATTCGCGTGCCAGACTGTAGTTTTCCGTAATAATAGAATCAGTATGATGCGAGCCATATTTGTTAATGTGCTCAATGGCTTCTTCTATACCAGAAACAACTTTGATCGCCAGAATCGGGCCCAGATACTCGGTATACCAGTCTTCTTCGGTTGCTGTAATGACTGCATCTCCAAGAATACGCTGGGTTTCCCGGCAACCACGCAGTTCGACTTTTTTCTCTTGGTATAGCTCTGCGATGCGTGGCAAGAATTCTTCAGCGACTTTTTCATCGACCAGCAGGGTTTCCATGGCATTACATACGCCATAGCGATGGGTTTTGGCATTGAGCGCAATCGGCAAGGCTTTCAACAAGTCCGCTTGAGCTTCCACATACACATGACAGTTGCCATCTAAATGTTTAATGACCGGTACGCGTGCTTCCTCGGTAATTCGTTCGATCAGGCTCTTGCCACCACGAGGCACAATCACATCCACATATTCGGTCATGGTAATCAACTGACCCACTGCAGCGCGGTCAGTCGTATTCACCACCTGTACGGCAGCCTCAGGCAAGCCTGCGACTTTCAGGCCATGCTGAATCGCGACTGCAATTGCCTGATTCGATTCCAGAGCTTCTGAGCCACCACGTAGAATAATGGCATTTCCTGATTTCAGCGCAAGTGATGCCGCTTCCAGCGTGACGTTAGGACGTGATTCGTAGATCATGCCGACCACACCTAAAGGCACACGCATCTTGCCCAGTTGAATCCCCGATGGGCGATAAGCCATATCACTAATTTCACCAATCGGATCTTTCAGGCCAATGACATCTTTTAAGCCCTGTAACATACCTTTAAAGCGTGTGGGGTTGAGTTCTAAGCGATCAAGCAGGGCTGGATCCAGATTGTTGTTATGCGCCTTGGTCATATCTTTCTGGTTAGCCGCCAAAATAGCAGTTTGGCTATTTTCCAAAGCCGTATAAATAGCGGATAACGCATTATTTTTAGTTTGGGTGGACGCGCGAGCCAAAATGCGAGACGCCTGGCGTGCCTGCTGTCCTACCGTTTGCATATATTGTTCAATAGACTCTTGCATAGCGGTTTGATCACTTAGAAATTTCATTTCGATATTAACAGCCTGCTGCTGCACAATGAAGCCCATCTATTAAAAATCATCCGTTTTCGCAAACTTCTAAACATTTTGAAATTGTTTTCTGTTTAAAAGCAGATAAGTGGTCACTGAAGCGGTTGCTTGTGAAAAGCAGCTCTGTATAGAATGAAGCACGCGACATTGATGTCATTTATAATTATTAAAGAGCAGGATGCGTGTTCAGGCACACCGGAATGCGCCTGAAATATAAGATCTGTTAATCATGACTTGCACAATAAAAATAAGGCAAGGACGGAGGAAAAGGAATATGAATTCCATTATCCACATGGACGCCCATGTATTGGAACAACATAGCCACGATGGTTTTTTTGATCTTTATGATAAGCACAGTTTTAAGCAGCCGCCACGCACCACCTGGATGGATGGCTGGAAAATAGAATATATGGCGATCGCCCGTCCAGATACCTTGCATTTAAGACCCATGGTGATCATTGGGGGCGCTTTCCAGAATTTTAATTCCTACAAATATTGTGTAGAACAGCTTTTTGATGCAGGTCCCATCATTCTGATTGACCTGCCCTCCATGGGGGCGAACCAGCAGATTAGTAATGTCGATACGGGTCTGTCTGCCGGAACACTGGAGCTGGAAGACCTTGCTGCGATGCTGGGACGATGGCTGGAACAGATGCAGCTGCCGCAAGTGACAATTCTCGGCATGTCCTTAGGATCAGTGGTCGCTTCCTGTCTGGCAGATCAGCGTCCCGAACTGGTCGAGCGGATGATCCTGATGGGTGTCATGCAGAAAACCCGTAAAAGCTGGCGAATGCTGCTGGAAGAATCCTTACACCTGATGAAAGAACAGCGTATGGATGAATTTGGTCAGGCCGTGATTTTGTATCTGGTCAATCATGCACGTTTAACAGAAACTCGGATGTCACCGACTGCAAAACGTTTGTTCTTTAAACAGATGGCGGAATTTACGGCCACCGAACAGGATCGTTATGATATCAATTGCAACCGTTTATTGCGTCTGACCAATGTGCCAATTCCACAGTGCAAAGTACTGGTGGCATGTGGACAATATGACAGTTTTACCTTGCCACATGAAAATGCGAATTTTGCCCTGCAATGCCCGGATATGCAGTACGTGCAAATTGCAGGCGCCGATCATGTGCCGCAGTTACAACGTCGTAAAGAAACCATGCATTTATTTGCAACCTTTTTACGCGATGAAGCAGTTGATCAACTAGACGGCATTATTCCGTTCACTCGCGAACAGATACAGCAGCTTGAACGTCGCGGTGAAGAGCGGATTCAGGTGCAAGATTCACAACGTTTTCTCAGTCATCGTCATTCTGATCTCATTTTAAAAGCAGAGATAGTGGACATGAATTTCTTTGGAGTATTGCTGGAGTTAGATCCAGTACAGGCAGTGCGCGCAGCAGCTTATCCACGTGACTTAGCCCTGCATCTGGAAGATGAAGCTGGGGAATTTCAGATTGAGTGCCTGATCTTTGAACAGGATGACACCCAGCTGCGTGCCTTATTCAAACATGGCAGTTTTGAAGTGGCAGAACGTTTATTGGCTTTTGTAAAACAGCAGAAAATTTTGCAACATGCCGAAGTTTTTGATGCGGCAATTTAAAAAATATCAGTATTAAAAAACAGCGTACTTAAACGCTGTTTTTTTTCACTGCATGAATCATCCAGACCAGATCACCTAAATGTTCATCTTGTTCTGGTGCCGGGTTTGGCTGATGAGGCTCGGCAAAATAACGTTGTGGTTGTTGTACCTCAACCTGGTCAAATCCTGCATCTTGAAAAAAGCGCTGCAGTTCTTGGGGGGATTTAAAATGAAAGGTAAACGCACTGCGAGACATGAATTTAAGCAGACGGCTACTGCTCCAGATAAAGTTCGCCAGTTTATTTTTCACCGGTTCAGGATAAATATCGCTGAGATAGTGAACTGCCGGGAAATACTGCGCATTTTCTGTAATCCCCTGCATCAGAATACCTAACATCTGCTGATCAAAATAATTAATCAGTCCTTCGCTAATGACCACTAAGGGCTGGTTGCGGTCAAACATCTGAAAAATACAGTCCAGTTCTTCACTAAAAATATCGGCAGTCAGGACTTCAGGGGCATACTGATCGATCTGCTGTAAAGCCTGCGTCTTGATCTTGGCCATATCCGGCAGGTCCAGTTCACGATAATTAATCTCGGGGAATTTCTGTCTGAAATTCCAGCTGCGTGGAGATAGTCCGCAGGCAATTTCAAGAACCTGAAGTTGTGGATGTTGCTCAATTAGTTGACACAAATGCTCATCAATCATCTGATGGCGCTGCTTAAGTGTAGTCCGCATGCTACCGCCGACATGGCGTTCTGCCCAGGATTCAAGGGGATGAAGCAGTTTGGCCAGAAACTTGCCTTTGGATGTAGCAAAGGCTGGATGTGAGATTCCCATTTGATACCAGATATAGCCGGTATAGTGCGCCGTAAAAGAAATATGGCGATGTTGCGAAAGTGAGTCTGTCATATTTGTTCTGACCTTATTGTTATTTTTAAGTTGATTGAATAATAGTGTAACCTTTTCATTACTATAATTAAAAAGGAACACCTTGTCGTGTCCCTTTTTCATATTGATTGGATTTAAAAAGTTTTAGCTGGATTGCTGTTTAAATGCCAGTATTTCATCACGGATCTCGCGCCATTCTTCACCCAGATCCAGTTCATCACCAATCTGGATGTTCGGGATGTTGCCGCGCATGCGTTCCAGGCGTTGCTGGTTCGGGAGGGGCAAATCTTCAATTCCTTCTAGTGCAATACATTGTGCTGCACGATCATTGCAGACCAGACCCATATCACAACCAGCTTTAAGGGCGGCCTGAATTCGGGCATCGGCACCGCCTGCGACACAGGCGGCCTGCATGCTTAAATCATCTGAGAACAGGACACCGTCAAAACCAAGCTCCTGACGTAAAACTTTCTGAATCCAGAATTCAGAGAATCCGGCTGGATTTAGATCAACTTGGCTATAGATGACATGAGCCGGCATCAGCGCATCCAGTTGTGATTGCAGTTGTATAAATGTTTGCATATCTTTTTGCTGAATCTCTGTATAAGAGCGCGTATCAATTGCTGCAGAAACATGCGAGTCCGCTTTGACCGAGCCATGACCGGGGAAATGTTTACCAGTTGAAGCCATACCGGCACGTTTCATACCTTTTAGAAATGCGCTGGCGAGTGGAATAATGTCCTGGATATTTTGGGCAAAGCTACGATCACCGATCACATCACTGATGTCATTCAAGTCCAGTACTGGGGCAAAGCTGAAATCAATGCCGACAGCCAGCACTTCAGTCGCCATCAGCCAGCCGCATTTTTCAGCCAGCTCTAGGGCACGCTGTGGATCGCGCGTATAAAGTTCGCCAAATTTCCCCGTGGCAGGCAGCAGGGTAAAGCCTTGTCTTAAACGCTGGACACGACCGCCTTCCTGATCTACCGCAATTAAAATATCAGGATGCACCTGACGCATATGATCGGTCAAAGCACGGACTTGCGCCGGAGATTCAATATTGCGACCAAATAAAATCACTCCACCGACTTGCGGCGCACTTAATAGTTCAATATCTTCTTGAGTGAGGGTTGTGCCTGCGATGTCGAGCATCAATGCGCCAATCATATGCGGAATCCGTTTTAGAGTTTTCGGAGAAAACAATACCTGAATTCTGCAATGATTTGCTACACTTTGTCAGCACAGAATATGATAAAACTACACGACATAAACATATTAAGTTGTTTAAGATGCTGAATACGTTAAATTCTGGTCGAAAAGCAACACGGTCACATTGGTCTCTAGGCCAAGGAAGTACGAATTATTTATGAAATTTCAAACTATAGCTTGCGCAGTTGCGATTGCGACAGGTGGATTCTTTTTTACCCATGTAGTGAATGATGCGATTGCGGCCAATAGTAATGAAGTGGTCAGTAAAGCAATTCAGCCATCTCAAGAGCAGGCGCTGGTGTCACGTCAGCTGGCAACCCTGGTTGACCGTCAGCATTATTTAAATATGCGTCTGGATGCCCAGACTTCGCAGCGTATTTTTGATTTCTATATTGATAGTCTTGATCCGGAACACAGTCTGTTTCTGGCCCCAGAAGTTGAAAACTATAAGAAACGCTACGGTGCCAATTTTGGTGCCAATCTGAAAGCTGGCAATTTGTCTGGTCCTTATGAAATGCATGCGCAATATCAACAGCGCTTGCACCAGTTCTACACCTATATGTTGAATGAGCTGAAAAAACCGCAAAATCTGAATCAGCCGAATGTTTATATCGAAACGGATCGTGAAAAAGCACCGTTCTTTAAAACTGAAGCTGAACAGCGCGCGCATTGGTCAAAAATGCTGGTGTCTCAGTTGATCAATCTGACCATTAGTAAAGAAGAGGAATTGGCCAAGCAGAAAGCCCTGAAAGCCAATCCGGAACTGGCCAATGGACAAGACCTCACGGGTCCTGAAGATCTAACGCCTGCGCAAACCTTGACCAAGCGTTATACCCGTCAGCTGGAACGTCTCAGCCGCGTCAAAAGTGATGATGTGCTCGACAAGACACTGAACGCGATGATGCTGACTTATGATCCGCACAGCAATTATTTCCCGCCTGTGGATGCGATGGAGCTGAATCGTCAGACGACTTTACAGCTGGAAGGCGTCGGCGTATCGATTCGCCCGGAACGTGGCAATGAAGATTACACCAAGATTGAAACCATCGTTGAAGGTGGTCCAGCCAGCAAATCCGGTCAGGTGAAATCAGGTGATCGTATCATTGGTGTGGCCCAAGACGGCGAGCAAATGGTCGATGTCATTGGCTGGCCAAGTAATGAAATTGTCGGTCTGATTCGCGGTAAACGTGGCACTAAAGTCACTTTACGCTTACTCGGTGCGGGTGCTGCCATGGGGCAGGCACGTAATGTGACCATTACCCGTGACGTGATTCAGGAAGAAGATGCCGGTGTACGTACACGTGTAGTCGACATTCAACGCGATGGCAAGAAATATCAATATGGTGTGATCGAAATTCCGTCGTTCTACCTGAACTATCGCGCACGCCGTGCCGGTACGGATTATCGTTCGGTGTCTGAAGATACCAACAAAGCCTTGAAAGAGCTGGCAGCGAAGAATGTTGCCGGAATTATTGTCGATTTGCGGAATAACCCAGGTGGTTCACTGGAAGAAGTGGCACGTATGTTGGGGCAGGTAATCAAGTCTGGTCCAGTGGTACAGATCCGTGATGGCAATGGCAATGTCAGCGTCTTTGAGGATGATGATGGCGGCGCACAAACCTATGCAGGTCCACTGGCAGTGATGGTGAATCTTGCCTCTGCATCGGCCAGTGAAATTTACTCTGCTGCGATTCAGGATTATGAACGCGGGATTGTGATTGGCAGTACTACCACCGGTAAAGGTACAGCACAAGTACAATTGGATAGTCTGGCGCATGGTCAGGCGACATTGACGCAGCGTAAATTCTACCGTGTGACCGGTGGCAGTACCCAGAATAAAGGGGTCGTTCCGGACATTAAACTGGTCGATATTTATAACGAGGAGTTTGGTGAGCGTAAGGCCAAAAATGCCCTGCAGTGGGATACTATTTCAACGGCACCATTTAAACGCGAAGGTGCAGTACAGAAATACGTTCCTGAATTGGCTAAACTTTCTCAGCAACGGGTCACACTGGATTCTCAGTTCAAGTATTTAGAACAGCGTAAAGCCGTGATGAAGAAAGCTGAAGAAGAGAAACGTCAGGTACTGGACTTGCAACAGCGTAAAGCTGAGTTGATTGCCATGGAGCAAAAAACGCTGGACGCAGAAAACACTCGTCGTGCTGCAACAGGTCTGAAACCTTATCCAAACTGGGAAAGTTATCAGGCTTCACTGGATGCCTTGATTGAAACACGTGCCAAGATGAAGGCCAAAGAACGTCCGGCTCTGCCTGAAGAAGAAGCGTTTGTGATTGAAGCGGCAAATGTGTTACTGGACTATGCCAAATTACAGGCAAAACCCTAAGTTTTAGCCTCATTGATCGTTGATAAAAATAGCCTGTTTCGACAGGCTATTTTTTTATTTTGCAAATCTGCATAAAAATCCAAATAAAATTTTGCTATGAAGTGCCATCTGTCTAAATAAAAAGAAAAAAATTGTGATGGTGATCGAATAAATGAGCTAAAAAAATGAAGCTAAATATTTGCTTAAATTTGAAACACTTCTAATATATAAGTTGTATTTTATTTTTCTGTTGAGTTTTATTTTTGGGGCAATTCTCAACTTCAAAAGAAAGAAATATAAATTCTAAATTTTAGTTAAGACTGATGTTGTTGCAGACCAATTGGCTTGCATGGATAGTCAGTCTTGAGATTTTACTGAGTTCAAATTTGACCGGGTGAAAATGGAAATATCAGTGCAGAGAATAATAAAAATGATCACCGATGGGGAACATTTTTTATGATTGATATTCAGCATGATATTGGTCTGTTCATCGGGTCCATTCTTTCTGCATTGGTTGCTTGCTATCTCATCGCACGGATTAAAAAATTTGCTTCAGGCGCTTTACAGCTAAACTTTAAAACCTTCAATTTAATGCTAACCGCCATGCTATTGGGCCTATTCATATGGTTGATCCATTTTATTGGGCTGACAGCAAGTTTTGTGCTGAATAAATATGAGATGGATTTGGGCCTGATGCTCCTGTCTGTTCTGGTGATATGCATTGCATCTATGTTTATCCTCTGGTTAAGTACCAGAAGTACCTGGTCATTTTTCCGGTCAGTTCTCGTATTAGGTGTGATCGCACTCAGCATCTTTGGCATGCACTCTATTAGCATGATGTCATTCAATTTTACTGCCGCCCATATGCAACAGTCACCGGAATTAGTTCAGGCACATGATCAGCTATTTCTGGCCATGATACTGATGAGTGGATTGCTGCTGGTAACGCTGATTTGTATCATCGTGTCCGAACTGCGTGTGGGATTACGCAACCGTCAGCTTGCATGGGCCAATCAACAAATTGAAAATCAGACCATTCAGGACAATCTGACCAAATTACCTAACCGTTTGTATCTGGCTGAATATGCAAATCTGCTGTTTTCAGGTCAGTCCGAACAGCAGCATGAAATTGCTTTTTTATATATCGATCTGGATCGTTTTAAGGCAGTCAATGATGTGTTTGGCCATCTGGTCGGCGATCAGTTGCTGATTCAATTGACCACGCGGATTCATCTGTTATTAGGCCATCATTCCAAGCTGCTCAGAATCGGTGGGGATGAATTTCTGCTGGTACTGGAAAATACTTCAGTCGCCAAAGCTGCAAAAATGTCAGAACAGATTCTTGAACTGATTCAGGAAAGTTTCCTGATTGAAGGCAAGAGTATTCATATCTCGGGCAGTATTGGTATTGCCATGTATCCGGAGCACGGCAAAAATTTACAGGATCTGCTGGTCAATGCTGATGCCGCGATGCTGAGTTCCAAGTATCAGGGACGCAATACCTATTCAGTCTTTAATTACTCTACCGATCAGGATGAAAGCAAGAGTCAGAGTACCCTGATTAATGATCTATATAAAGCCGTGGAAGAACAGCAGTTTGTGCTGTTTTATCAGCCCAAGTTTTGGACCAAGGATCGTAGCTTGTGTGGGGTAGAGGCATTAATTCGCTGGAACCATCCCCAGTTTGGGCTGCTCGGCCCGAATCTGTTTATCAATGCAGCTGAAAAAACCGGACTGATTATTCAAATGGGCTATTGGGCATTGGAACTGGCTTGTCAGCAGATTCAAAAATGGCAACGGACACATACTGAATTTTTCCCTATCGCGGTCAATTTGTCTGCGGTACAATTTGAACATAAGCATCTGTTTAGTACTTTAGAAAAGTTATTTGCACAATATAAAATCAGTCCTCAGCATTTAATGATCGAGATTACTGAATCGACTGCCATGCATCATATTGATGTGAGTATGCGCAGCTTTAAGCGCTTAAGACAAATGGGCATCCGTCTAGCCATTGATGATTTTGGTACAGGGCATTCCAGTTTTCTCTATTTAAAGAATTTCGCCGTAGATGAGTTAAAAATTGACCGGGAATTTATCAAAAATCTGGCAGTCGGCTCCAAAGAAGAAATGATTCTGGAAAGCATTATTCAGCTGGCCATAAAACTGGGCTTGGTGGTGACTGCAGAAGGCGTTGAAACAGAAGCGCAAGCGGAAATTTTAACCCGACTGGGTTGTGAACAGTTACAAGGCTTTTTACTGGGCTTGCCGGTAGATGAACAACGACTAGAAAGTTTACAATTTCATAGGACTTACGCATTGACGGATTCAAAAAAGTATTAAAATACTTTATAAAGTATCTGTGATCAGACGAATTAAACATGCTTCTACAGCAACTTGTACATTACCCATTTATATGGGCTTTCTCATGACAGAACCGAACTCTATTAGCTGCACACAACTTGCCGAGACTTATAATATCTCGCATGATAGTGTAAATCGCTTTCTAGAGCGTGAAGACTACACACCTCACGACCTATATCAAGAATCAATTCAACATATTGATAATAATAAACTTATAGTCAGTATTGATGATACTGTTTTAGATAAACCATATAGTCAACATATGGACTTGGTTAGCTATTTTTGGTCAGGCAAACACCACCGATCCGTCAAGGGTATTAATCTCATTACCTTGTATGCGACAGATCAAAATGGTCAAAATATTCCAATTAATTTCCGAATTTATGACAAATCTGAAAGTAAAACCAAGAATGATTACTTTATGGATATGTTAAGTGAAGTACTCAGTTGGGGTGCAAAGATTCAATTTATTACAGGTGATAGTTGGTATTCATCGACTGGAAATCTAAAAACCATAAGAAAATATGGTATTCGATTTATGTTTGGTATCGACTGTAACCGTAAGGTTTCCCCAGAAAAAGGACAATGGTTTCAACTGCGTTTATTGCCAGATTTCCATCAGGGTCAAGTGGTCTGGCTCAAAGATTTTGGCTTTGTACAATTATTTAAGACTCAGTTAAAAGAACAGCAGAGGTTTTATATTGTGCATCAAGATGAAGATGATTTATTGTCCTTTGAGGGTTTTCATGAATTGCATTCAAGTCATTGGAAAATAGAGCAATATCACCGGGTGATTAAACAGGTTTGTCATATTGAAAAGTTTCAAGTAAGACGATCTAAACTGATTTTGAATCATATTTTTTCAGCCTTGATGGCCTACGTTGAGATACAAAAGAACCAGTTTGAGCGGATCTTTGAAAATGTATATCGTTGGCAGAAGAAATTATTTAGACCAGTTATCAAAAACTTCATTGATGACTTTATTCTCGATAAAAATCATCTGCTACCACAGAGAATCTATAAATAATAGTGCGTAAGTCCTATTTCATTAATAACGCTCTAATTGATTGAGCGTCAGGATAGACGACATGGCTCACGGAACACCACACTGAAACTCTGCTACAATATCGCCAATTTTTTCATATTGATCGAATTTGATCTCGAATGCTGTGCATTGAGCAGTAGGTATATTTCATGAGCTTTAAGCAAGAACTGGCGGCACAAGTCGCCCAGCGACGTACGTTCGCTATTATTTCCCACCCCGATGCCGGTAAAACCACCATGACAGAAAAATTGCTGTTATGGGGTCAGGCCATTCAGGTGGCCGGGATGGTAAAAAGCCGTAAATCTGACCGGGCCGCAACATCGGACTGGATGGAAATGGAAAAAGAGCGTGGTATCTCGATCACGACTTCGGTGATGCAATTTCCTTTTAAAGACAAGATGATCAATCTTCTGGATACCCCGGGACATGAGGACTTCTCGGAAGATACCTACCGTACCCTAACCGCGGTAGACTCGGCGCTGATGGTGATTGATGGTGCAAAAGGTGTCGAAGACCGTACCATTAAACTGATGGAAGTGTGTCGGATGCGCGATACTCCGATCATCTCATTCGTCAATAAAATGGACCGTGAAATCCGTGAACCGCTTGAGCTTCTGGATGAAATCGAAAACGTTCTGAAAATTAAATGTGTCCCGATCACCTGGCCGCTCGGTACAGGCCGTGATTTTGCAGGTGTATTTAATTTAATCGAAGAAAAATTCTACGTGTATAAAGCCGGTTTCGGTTCAGTGATTACCGAGATCGAAGTGCGTGATGGTTATGACTATCCTGATCTTCGTGAGAAAGTCGGTGAGCTGGCTTGGGCGGCATTTGAAGAATCGCTTGAACTGGTACAAATGGCCAACGAACCTTTAGATCGTGAAGAATTCCTGGCGGGTCGTCAAACGCCTGTTCTGTTCGGTACAGCCTTGGGTAACTTTGGTGTCGACCATGTTCTGGATGCCTTCAGTCAATATGCGCCATCTCCTAAAGCCCATCCGACTCAAGATCGTGTTGTAGAAGCGGATGAAGAAGGCTTCACCGGTTTTGTCTTTAAAATTCAGGCCAATATGGATCCGAAACACCGTGACCGTATTGCCTTTATGCGAATCTGTTCAGGCAAGTATGAGAAAGGCTTGAAGATGAAACACGTACGTCTGGATAAAGATGTGCGCATCAGCGATGCCTTAACTTTCCTTGCTGGCGATCGTCAGCATCTGGAAGAAGCCTGGCCGGGTGATATTATTGGTCTGCATAACCATGGCACCATTCAGATCGGTGATACATTTACCTCGGGTGAGAAACTTCAGTTTACCGGTATTCCACACTTTGCGCCTGAAATGTTCCGCCGTGTCCGCTTGAAGGATCCATTAAAATCCAAGCAGCTGCAAAAAGGTCTGAAAGAGCTTTCAGAAGAAGGGGCAACCCAGGTATTCATGCCGCAGAATAACAACGATCTGATCGTTGGTGCTGTAGGTGTGCTACAATTTGAAGTGGTGGCTTACCGTCTGAAAGAAGAATACAAAGTTGATTGTGTTTACGAACCGGTCAGCATCAACACAGTACGTTGGGTGTCTTGCGATGATGAGAAGAAATTCAACGAATTCAAGAAAAAAGCTCATGACCAGTTGTCTGTCGATGGTGGTGGTCATTTGACATATCTCGCACCAAGCCGCGTGAATTTGCAGCTGATGCAAGAACGTTATCCGGACATCGTGTTCCACAATACGCGTGAACACTAAACTTTAACGTTCCGCAGCTAAAGTTTAAAAATATCAAACAGCTTCTCCGGAAGCTGTTTTATTTTATGCTACATTTAAGCAATTAATAACTCGATAGATATAGCAAAGAGAATGAAGCTCAGCAAGGAAGTCGTCCTCGGTTCTGTGATTGGTTTAAGTCTTGTCCTGAGTGGCTGTGATCAAAGCGAAAAAGAGCCTGTTAATACTCCGCAAAATGAGAAAATGACCGCAGCTCAGCAGACCGCAGATGTTTTGCCTTATCTGAATATTCAAGAGCAGCCGGCTAAAATTGCCTTGCCATTTTGTGAAAATAAAAACTGTATCAATCTGGATATTCAGACCTTGCATACGGTTGATCCATGGATGAACCAATGGATTGAAAAGCAGCAGGCCAAAGTGATCCAGGATCAAATTGGGTTGAAACAGGACATGAATTTACAGCAGGCGATCAATGCCTATGTAAAAAAATCGGATGCCTGGCAGGCGCAGCTCAATCTGAACAAGGCTTATGAGTTATCGCTATATACCCGCATTCCCTACCAGCGCAATCAATATGTATTGATGCAGATTGGGGTCGATACCAAACAGGAAAATGTCAGCGTGCATGAGCGCTATTATTTTTTTGTGGCTGATCGTCGCCAGCAGAAAATGCTGACTCCACTGGATATTATTGATCCTAAGCAACAGTTATTAATGGATCAGATTATTCAACAAGCTTATGAGACATGGCTCAAAGAAAACGATCAGCAAGTTCAGCAGAAAGCACCGAAAAAACTGTATTGGGGACAGGCTGACTGGTTCTTTGATCAGGAAGGCATTGGTCTGCATTTTCGCAGCCATGAAATTAGCAAAGATGCCAAACAACTGGATATTTATTTAACAAAACAACAAACACAACAGGTCTTGAAAGCTGATATCTATCAGCATATGTTTTAAAGCTCATGATCCTGCGAGATTACAGGTTCCAAAAAGGTGAATGAATGCCAAAATACAAGAATATCTTTTGTCTATCTATCCTGGCATCAGCGATCTTGCTGAGTGCGTGCCAGCCGAAGAGTAATGAGCCGGAAGAATCAAGTGCTTCCGAGGTGCTACAAGCCGAAGCTGAAGCACTTAAACTCAGCGGCGATACCGAAAAGCTCAAGCTGGCGATTCCAGAATGTGAAGACAAAAGCTGTCCGGAAATCTCGATCGAACGTCTGAACAGTAATCAGAGCTTTATTGATGAATGGATCGACCAGCAGATTCTGCAACAGTTGAAAAATATCCTGTCTCTTGATGCGATTGAACCGGCAAAAGTGAGCGCTGCCAGCGAAGCGGACATTGCCGCCTCTGAACCCAAAGCTGCTTTAGCAACAGTGGTGACACCAAAACAGCAGCTTGAGCAGCAAACTCAACCTTATATGCAGACTTTCTTGAATCTGGATAAAGAGCTCAAGGCCCTGAGTGCCAGTCATAGTATTAGCCTGATGATTAAGCCCAAGATTCTGCATTCGGGTGATCCTCTAGCGACAGTAGTTTTGAACAGCAGTTATTATCTGGGAGGCGCACACGGGGCATCTGCACAGACTTATTATAATTTTGATCTGGAACAGAAAAAGCTGATCAAGCTGGATGACATTATTGCGGTCAAACAGAAAGCCCAACTGGAAGCGCGTGCTTATGATGCGTTTAAAACCTGGGTGGTAGAGTCCAAGCTGGCCAAAGATGTCGCCGAATATGAACAGGCCTGGAAGTTCAAGCTTACCGATAACTTCTATCTGGGCAAAGACGGCTTGATATTGCAGTATGCCGAATATGAAATTGGGCCATATGTTGTTGGCTTGCCACGTCTGATGATTCCTTATGAGCAGTTACAAGGTGTGCTGAAACCCGAATATCTGCCTCAAACTGAAAAAGCTGCCTCCGAGGCACAGCCAGCATCTGCTGCAAAAGCCAAATGACCTTAAAACTGTTTGATACGCATACCCATTTTGATGTTCCCGATTTTGATCCTGATCGGGAACAGTTGGCCTATACGGCCAAAGCGGTAGGTGTCGATCATCTGGTTTTAATTGGTTTTTTGCAAAACCGTTTTCAAGATTTGTTAAGGACCCATCACTTCATCAATGATCTGGAAAATGCCCCGCAAAGCCATTTGGCACCCGGCTTGCATCCGTTTTATATTGAACAGCATCAGGCTGAACATCTATACGATTTGGAACGGCTGCTCAAAACTGAACCATGCATTGCCATTGGCGAAATCGGTCTGGATACCTTTTTAAAACAGCACAAACAGGCGGAAATTTTTCAGAAGCAAAAAGATTTTTTTGCTGCACAGCTTGAACTGGCACAGCAATTTGATAAGCCGGTTTTGCTGCATATCCGCAAATCGCATGCGGAGGTTTTGCAGATTTTAAAACAGCAGCAGTTTAAACAGGGCGGCATTGCGCATGCCTTTGGTGGTGGGATTGAGGAAGCCAAGGCTTTTATCAAGCTGGGATTCAAACTGGGCATCACCGGGCAAATCACCAATCTAAATGCCAAAAAACTTCATCAAGTGGTGCAGTATGTCGGACCAGAACATTTGGTATTGGAAACTGACTGTCCGGATATGACGCCACTCTGTTGTCAAAGCTCGACCGAGCAACGTACCCGAAATACACCTGCAAATTTACCTTATGTGCTGCAAGGACTGGCAAAGAGCCTGCATATGCACAAAGAGGAACTGGCTGAACAGCTCTGGCAAAATACTCATCAGGCCCTGCATCTGACCATTTAAGTTAATACTCTTAACTCAGTCTTAAATTCCCAGTTCATCATAAATCGAAAAAAAGGTGCATTATGCAATTTCTAAAATGCTTCAGACTTGGCATCATGCCATATACATTCTTTTAGGTGAGATTCACATGGCACAAGGACTTTTGGCGGGTAAGCGCTTCTTGATCGCGGGCATTGCGAGTAAATTATCGATTGCTTTTGGTATTGCTCAAGCATTGCATCGTGAAGGTGCTGAATTGGCTTTTACTTATCCAAATGAAAAGCTGAAAAAGCGGGTAGATGACTTTGCTGAACAGTTTGGTTCGAAACTGGTTTTTCCTTGTGATGTGGCAGTCGATGCTGAAATTGACCATGCATTTGCCGAACTGGCTAAACACTGGGATGGTCTGGACGGCGTAGTGCATTCTATCGGTTTTGCACCGGCACATACGCTAGATGGTGACTTCACCGAGATCACGGATCGTGAAGGCTTTAATATTGCACATGACATCAGTGCTTATAGCTTTATTGCAATGGCACGTGCGGCAAAACCTTTGCTGCAAGTCCGTCAAGGCTGTTTGCTGACATTGACCTATCAAGGTTCTGAGCGTGTAATGCCAAACTATAACGTGATGGGTATGGCCAAAGCCTCTTTAGAAGCAGGCGTACGTTATTTGGCGTCTAGCTTGGGTCAGGAAGGTATTCGTGTGAACGCGATCTCTGCGGGTCCAATCCGTACCTTGGCAGCTTCAGGTATTAAATCATTCCGTAAAATGCTTGACCTGAATGAGAAAGTTGCTCCATTAAAACGTAATGTGACGATTGAAGATGTCGGTAATGCCGCATTATTCCTGTGCTCGCCATGGGCTAACGGAATTACCGGTGAAATCCTGTATGTCGATGCCGGTTTCAATACGGTAGGTATGAGCGCTGATTTGATGGCGGATGCGGAATAAGTCCTATAAATCCTCTCTCCCTCAGGGAGAGAGTTAGAGAGAGGGGAATGACTTCTTTCTCTGAGTGAGGAAATGATTAAAATCCCCCTCATTCCCCCTTTGATAAAGGGGGAGGCCACTCAAGGCAATAAAAAAGACCGCATAAGTGGTCTTTTTTAGATTTGAAGGATAGCGATTAAGCTTGACCATCCACAGCAGCGGCTTGCGCACGTTGCATATTGGCTTCAAATTCAGCATCGAAGTTGATTGGAGTCAATAGCAATTGTGGGAAGCTACCTTTAGTCACCATATCATTCACTGCTTCACGTAGGAACGGGAACAGGATGTTCGGGCAGTATGCGCCTAGGATGTATGGAAGACGCTCTTCTTCAACACCATCCACCAGGAAAATACCAGCTTGAGTGACATCAACGATAAACGCGGTATCACCTTCGTTGGTCGCTTGAACCACGACTTTCAAAGCTACTTCAAAATGAGTTTCATCAATTTTTTCTGCAGAAGAAGAAAGATTGATGTTTAACTCAGGTTGCCATTGCTTAGTAAAAACTTGCGCCCCAGGAACTTCAAAAGAAATATCTTTGGTATAAATACGCTCTAATGCCAATTGTGGTTGAGCTTGTTGTTCTTCACTCATTTTTTGATCCTTAATATGAAGTGATAATTTTAGTAAGGTTAAGCCAGCAATTCATCAAGTTTGCCTTCACGCTCTAAAGCATAAAGTTGGTCAAAACCACCGATGAACTGATCATTAATAAAAATTTGTGGCACGGTACGGTGATTGGTACGCTGCATCAATTCAAGACGTACTTCAGGCGCTTCTTGAGACAAGTTAATCTCTTTATATGCCACACCCTTACGTTCCAGTAGCTGTTTTGCACGCACGCAATAAGGACACACTGTCGTCGAGTAAATAGTAACTTCAGCCATGATCAATCTCCTGTTCGTGGATTATTTGCTTTTCACCAAAGGTAAACCTTGAGCTTTCCAGTTGCTGACGCCGCCATCAAGACGGTAGGCATCGGCATGACCAACCTGCTGTAATGCAGTACCAGCCACCTGTCCAAGGTTACAAATGAACACCAAAGGGCGATCAGATGCTTTCAGCTCTTCAACATGTTTTGTAATCTGGCTATATGGAATATTACGGCTGCCGCTGATATGACCTTCACGGAAGTCTTTGGCATCACGTAGATCAACCAGCATGGCATTTTTTGCTTTGACTAAAATTCCCAGCGATTGCGGAGAAATTTTGCGACCGTTACGTTGACCTTCGATAATGAAGAACAAAACCACTAATACCGCGAGTGTTCCAAATAAGAAGGGGTGATTCCCCATAAACTCGAACCAACGTTCCACAATTCACCTAATTACAATTTTAAAATTGCCAAGAGTATAGCTCATAAATATGGTGATCAAAATCACCGCTTCAAGGGCCAAGGGTTAAGAAAATTAATTTTTTTGCTGTGCTTCAGTGATTTCGTCGATTAAACGTAAATAGCTGTCCAGTCGGCGCGGCAAAATTTCACCTTCGGCCGCAGCCTGACGCAAAGCACATTGTTTTTCATGCTTATGGGTACAGTTACGGAACTGACAATGGCCGAGCAGATTTTCAATTTCAGGAAAGCCGCTTTGTACCTTATCTAAAGTCAGATGCCACAGGCCAAATTCACGAATTCCCGGAGAGTCAATCAGGGCCGCACCTTCACCAAAACCGATCAAGCGCGTTGACGTCGTGGTGTGTTGACCGAGTGCCGAGTTTTCCGAAATAATATTGGTTTTCTGTGCGGCATCCGGCACGATCGCATTAATCAGCGTGCTTTTACCCACACCAGATTGACCGACGAAAGCCACCGTTTCATTTTCCAGACGATTAGACAGTGCAGTCAGGTCGCCATCGGATTGGGTCTGCATCACTTCATAACCGAGATCTTGATATTCTTGCAGCAGAGTCAGAATCGGATCGTTTTCTTTTAACAAATCGGCTTTATTCATCACCAGCAATGCAGGAATATCGGCATCGGCACAGGCCACCAGATAACGGTCGATCAGGCCCGGCGCTGGCTCAGGCAATGGTGCAAACACGATCACAATCAGTGAAATGTTGGCCGCTACCGGTTTAACCTTGTGATAGCGGTCGGGGCGTGTCAATAAGGATTTTCGGGGATGAATCGCGGTGATAATTCCTAAACCGGTATTCGGATCGGCTTGCCATTTGACCCGGTCACCCGTGACCAATAAATCCAGATTGGTTCGAGTATGACAGCGCCAGACGCTGTCCAGTTCAATCTCTTTCCAGAAAGGTTCAGGCTCACCATCGGCGACCACAGGTTTTTCAGGGTGAATGTCAGGGCGAGACAAAGCTTGCACTTCAAGTTGGCGGCCATAATGTTGCACCACTAAACCTTCAAGATCACTGGAGGTATCGAGATCTTCTTGACGTGTTTTCTGTTGTTTCTGAATGCGGCGCTGTTGTTGCTCTGTCAGACGACGCTTACGTATTAAGGCCATTCATATCCTAAAAAAACCGGGTAAATCAGATGGCAAAAATAGCATGAAGCAGCCCCCGAATGACACCCAAGATGTAATTAATTTGCTACTATAGTTGTTTTTAAACCCAATAAGATTGCACATTTATGAGCAGCACCGCTGATACCCGCCTGATTTGGATTGACCTTGAAATGACAGGTCTAGACACAGACAATGATCAAATTATTGAAATTGCAACAATTGTAACCGATGACAATTTGAATATTTTGGCAGAAGGTCCTGTGCTTGCGGTACATCAGCCTGCACGTCTGTTAAATGCCATGGATGAGTGGAACACTCGCCAGCATGGCCAGTCTGGTCTGATTGAACGTGTACGTCGCAGTAAACTGACCGCTCAGGATGCCGAACAGCAAACTATTGAATTCCTGAAAAAATGGGTCAATCCAAAATCTTCACCGATGTGTGGTAACTCGATCTGTCAGGATCGCCGTTTCTTGCACCGCCTGATGCCTGAACTGGAGCAGTATTTCCATTACCGTAATCTGGATGTCTCTTCAGTGAAAGAGCTGGCCAAACGCTGGCGCCCGGAAATCATGAGTGGCCTCAAGAAAAATGCTTCGCATCTGGCAATGGATGACATTCGTGATTCGATTGCGGAATTGAAATACTATCGTCAATATTTCTTTATCATGAATAAAGACTAATTCCGATAGATGAAAAAGAGGCGAAAGCCTCTTTTTTTATTTTACTGAACTGGATTTTTTTCTAGTGTAAAACTGTTCCATGCTTTCAAATCCTACCCACAAGAGCAATAACAAAATCAGATGATTCTGTGTTTCATAACGATCGACAATAACCAAGCCAAATAATCCTAAAGTCATTAAACGAATGAGAATGCTGAGATAATAATTTTTTTTCTTTTGGCTGATCAGAACATAAAAATAAAGTCCGATACAAAGCATGTTCAAACCCAAAAGGGTGTTAAATAGCATGACATTCCACTCCTTTGGGCCAAATGACATAGAATTAATTTGTTGATATTTTAATCAATTGCGAGTGAGTTGTCGCTCTCAGCCGATCTGAATGTCATTTAAATCGATCAAAAATTTAGTGGCGGTAAAGAAAAGCGGATTTTGCTAAAATGATCCGGTATTTTTATTGCTATAGATGACCTATGACTGACCTGCTTCAAGATGATGAATATGACCGCCGTTTTGCTGGTGTTGCCAAAATTTATGGAGAAGACAGCTTTAACCATTATGAAAAAAGTCATGTGATGGTGATTGGCATCGGTGGTGTCGGTTCATGGGCAGTAGAAGCTCTGGCACGTAGCGGAATTGGCGAACTGACCTTGGTCGATATGGATGTGGTGGCGGCATCAAATATCAACCGCCAGTTACCTGCCATGAGTACCACCTTGGGTCATGAAAAAATTGAAGTTATGGCCGAGCGGTGTCGTGCAATTAATCCACGGATTAAAATCAATCTAATTGATGATTATCTGACGCCTGAGAATATCAAAGAAATTTTAGCTCCGACACCGGATCTGATTTTAGATTGCATCGATGATGTCAAAGCCAAATTTGCCCTGATGCTACATTGTCGCTTTAACAAGATTCCTTTAATTGTATCGGGCGGGGCAGGTGGCAAACTGGATCCACTGAAAATTCGTGTTGCAGATTTATCTAAAACCGAACAGGACCCGATGCTGGCCAAATTACGTGTCCAGTTACGTGCTAAAGGCATCTGTAAAAAGCCCAAAGAAAAATTCGGTATTACCTGTGTCTATTCCATCGATAATCCATTCTCCAGTGCCGATGTGTGTGCTAGTGCCGGCTTGCGCTGCGGTGGTTATGGTTCTGCCGTGGTGGTAACTTCAAGCTTTGCCATGGTTGCCGTGGCAGAAGGTTTGAAAAAGCTCGATAGTAAAAGAGCAAAAGCCTGATTTAAAAAATAAAAAGCACAATCTATGTGCTTTTTTTAAACTGGCGTTTAGAATGAAAGGATTCATTCGCAGAACAAAAATAATGTTTTGGAGCAGCTATGTGGTTCTTGCTGGTACTGATTTTGGGGATAGGGGCGTTGGCGATCTGGATGTGGAAACGTCCGGATCCGGTGAAACGTGATCAGGCGAAGGCTGTACAACATGATTTATGGATTGAGCAGATTGATGCTCAACTGAAACATGCAGCACGTTTGAGTTCAGATCCGGAACATCCGAATTATGAACGTGCCTATCAGATTTATCAGGGACTGGCTCAGCAACAGGAAATTCCACAAGCCTATGTAGGTATGGGCCTAATGCATCTGCAAGGTCTAGGGCATGAGCAAAATACTGAAAAAGCCATCAGCTACCTGGACAAAGCCTTTCGCTTGGGCAGTGATGAAGCGGCCTATCATTTGGGGCAGATTCATGAAGGGGAGGCGTATCAACAGGCTGACCCGGATAAAGCTCTGTACTGGTACCGACATGCGGTAGCACGTGGCAATCTGGATGCCCAGTACCGCATCACTGAACTTTCTTCTACCGAAGGCCAGCCTCAAAACGAGATGACTGCAGAAAAACAGCGTCTGGCATTATTAATTCAAAATGCCGGGCAGGGTCATGCCAATTCGCAGTATCAGTTGGCTCAGTATTATTTGGCAGATTCAACAACACAAGATTTAGTGCAAGGAATTCATTATCTGTTTCTGGCGGCACAACAAGATCATTTGGCCGCTAATCAGCAGATCGCCGATGATTATGGGCATGGACAGATTCTCCCCCAAGACCTGATGCAATCGCTGCAATTTATTAAAGGTTGTATCAGTCTCGGTGACCAGAAAGGTCTCTATGATTATTATGCCGGTGTGTTACAAGGCCGTATCGATACCGACCAGCGTCAACGCGTGTTCCAGCATTTATTGCAGCAGTCCAAAGAGCATGCCGATGCACAAGCCAAGACTTTAATCGGGCTGGCTTATTTTCATGGCTGGTATGTTGATAAAAATGAAACCATGGCATTTCGTTACTGGTCGGAAGCGGCCAACAGTCAGCATGCGCCTGCATTATGCATGATTGCTGCGCTGTATTTTGAGCAGCACCTGGTGGCCAACGAACCGCAAAAAGCATTTGAGTTATATCAGGCTGCCTATCAGCTTAGTCCTGATGATGTGTCTGCAGGGATGGGGCTGGCGCTGTGTTATTTAAACGGTGTAGGCACAGTTAAAGATACGGGCAAAGCCACACAAATGATTCAGAGCGCGGCACAGCAGTATTGGCTGATTGAAGCTCAATCTGAAGCGGATTTAATTTATAGCGTCGGCCGGTTTTATAGTCTAGCTGAATATCCTTTACCGACACGTGACAAAGCTATCCAGTATCTGAATCAGGCGGTTGCGAAAGGTTCGAAAGAGGCGGCATGGTTCCTGTACCAAGCTCTGTCAGGCATTTATCCTGTCTTTGTGAACAATTTAGAGCTAGCAAATCGTTATCTGCATCAGGCTGCGCAATTGGGTCATGCCCAAGCACAGGCAGAATTGGGCTTGAAATATCTTAAAGGCCAACAGATTGCGCAGGATATTGCCTTAGGCTTGAGCTATCTGCAAAAAGCAGCCGCTCAGCAGAATGGTGTAGCACTGAATGCTCTGGGTGAAGCATATGAACAGGGTCAAGGTGTTGAGAGCAATATTGAGCAAGCCGTACAGTATTATCAGCAGGCGGCAGCGCAGGTAAATGCGGATGCTTATAGCCATCTTGGACGTTTATATACCAAGGGAATTGGCGTGGAGCGTGATATCAGAATCGCACGGGACTGGCTGGAAAAAGGCAGTTTACTCGGACATGAGCGATCCACTGAATTATTGAAAAATGTGAATGCGTATTTGCAAATGAAATAAACTGACTCAAATCATATGAGCTAAAAAACCGCTGTCTGACAGCGGTTTTTTTATGGATCAAGCTTTGTTAAGGTAATTGTTTAATCGGGCTACCACCCAATGCCTGCATCAAGGTGACATAAGCATTGTACTGGTTCTGTCTGGTTTGCACCAAAGACAGCCGCGCATTGCGCGTAGTTTCCTGTGCATCCAGCAGGTTTTTCAACGCCACCGCACCATTACGATAACGCACTTCAGTCAAGCGTTCAGTTCTTTCTGTCAGCTCAACATTGCGTTGCTGTAATGCAACCTGCTTAGTGAGCTCAGTACGATTCGACAAGGCATTTTCCACATCGGCAAAGGCTTCGTATATGGTCTGGCGATACTGGATAATGGCTTTTTCATATTCCAGCTCATTCACCTGTAAATCGCGTTTCATGTCATTCCATTGCAGGAATGGCAAGGTCAGACCGGCACCTAAAGTTGCAACCGGATTCTTTAGCGCATCAGTTAATGAAGTATTAGCACCCACACCTACACCAGTAGACAATGCTCCGGTCAAACTAATAGATGGATAGTAGCTGGCTTTGTTGGCATCTTTATTGGCTAGTGCCTTACGCAAGCGTAGTTCAGTGGCTCGAAGGTCAGGACGACGTGACAATAAACTCGCCGGTAAGTCAGCCTGAATACTCGGTAATTGAATATTTGGTAAACGGCTTGGCTCTTGAATCGCGAGCTGTTGTACCGGCATATGCAGCAATACCGCCAAGCCAGTACGCGTTTCCACACGTTGCTGAGCAATCTGGCTTAAGGTCGCCTGCTGGCTTTGAATCGCCTGTTCAGCCTGGGTTAAATCCAGACCAGATACTGCGCCGGCACGATATTGCACCCGCACCAGATCATAGGTTTTTTGCGCTGTCGCCAGATTTTGCTGTACCACGCTATAACGTTCATTCAGATAAGCCAGCTGCCAATAGAGTTGCGCCGTGGTGCCGATCAGGCTCTGAGCAGTTGCTTGCAAGTCTTCTTCAGAGGCCAGTGCTTCCCAGCGTGCTGCTTCAGTCTGATTGGCCAGTTTGCCAAACAGATCCAGCTCATAGCTTAAGCCCGGATAATTAACCCCAAAACCCGATGAACTATCACCGTCTTCCAAATCAAAACTTCTACGTGTTGTCAGTCCGGCATCGCCAATACGCACCCCTTGCTGACTTTGAGCCTGTCTGGCTTGAATGCGGGCCTGTTGTAAACTGATGCCAGCCACTGCCAGATCGGTATTCTGCGCCAATACTTTATTCACCAAATTATTTAATTGTGGATCTTTAAATAAAGTCCACCATTGATCTGCCAGAATATCGGCATGGATTTGCTGACTTAAAACCTTATTGTTTTGAAAGCTGCCCGGCATATTGATTGCAGGCTGTTCATAGGGCGTTTTTACCACTGCGGCACAACCGACCAGCGAGCTTCCCAGCAACAGGGCACTGGCAAGCTTGGTTAAATTCATTTGCATATCAGGTTCCTTATTCGCGAGAAAGCGCATCGACTGGATTCAGACGAGCAGCGTTACGTGCCGGGATAAAGCCAAACACAATCCCGATCAGGCTTGAGCAGACAAAGGCAGCCACAATCGAAGTGGTTGAATATGCCATCTGGAAAGTACCGCCGGCAAAATGGGTAATCAATTGGCCAATTCCGAGGGAAAGCAGCACACCCAAAATACCACCCAAGATACAGACCAGAACGGCTTCAATCAGGAATTGCTGCAAAATATCACTTTGACGTGCACCCACCGCCATACGCACCCCAATTTCCTGAGTACGTTCAGTCACTGACACCAGCATGATATTCATGACCCCAATCCCGCCGACCACCAGTGAAATTACCGCAATTGCTGAAATCAGCAGGGTCATGGTCGCCGTGGTTTGCTGAATGGTTTCACGGATACTGTCGGCATTCTGCGTAAACACATCCTGCGCGCCATGGCGCTGTACCAGCAGATTCAGAATCGCATTTTCAGCCGCCACACTTGGGTATTCATCCTTGATCCGCACAATGATGCTACGCACATTGGATTGCCCCAGCATACGGCTCATCACGGTGGAATATGGCAGATAGACATTCAGGCTGTCATTATTGCCCATCATGCCTTTTTGCGCGTCAATCACCCCGATAATCCGGCTCGGTACGCTCCCGAGTAAAATCACCTGACCCACCGGATTGGTGCCATCCTTAAAGAAGGTATTTTTGGTATTGGTGTCAATGACGACATCTTGTGCCTGTTGCATGACGCTACTGCGGTCAAAAGGCTGACCGGACTGGAAAGTCATGCCACGTACATAGAAGAAATCTTCACTGACGCCGTTGACCGTGGTTGAAGCTTCAATTTCTTTGTAGCGGCCGGTGACACTGCTATTCACCGACGGACTGACGCCATCGACATAAGGCTGTTCGGCCAGCGCATCGGCATCGGCCGGAATCAGGGTCTTGGACTGTGAAGATCTGGAATTGTCCCCAAATCCTCGGCCCTGAAATACGGTAATGGTATTGGTACCCAGACTGCTGATATTTTCCAGAATCTGCTTTTGTGAGCCATTACCCAGCGCGACCACCGAGACCACCGAAGCGATCCCGATAATGATTCCGAGCATGGTCAGGAAAGTCCGCATGCGATGCGCATTCATTGCCAGCAACGCCATACGGAAAGCTTCACCGAGGCGGTCAACCGTAGAACGCCATGAAGAAATCTTCTTTTGTTCACTGCGGATTAGCGGCTGTTTTTCCAGGTGCTCTTCGACTTCAGGAACATTGGGTTGGTCGGAAATGATATTACCGTCTGAAATCTCGATAATTCGTGTCGCATTTTTCGCTACATTATGATCATGCGTGACCAGAATGATGGTATGACCTTTGGCATTCAGTTCACGCAAAATGCGCATCACTTCAATACCGCTGTTCTTGTCCAATGCACCTGTCGGTTCATCGGCCAAAATCACGTCACCACCATTCATTAGCGCACGGGCAATCGAAACCCGTTGCTGCTGACCACCAGAGAGCTGACTCGGACGGTTCTGGGTTTTTTCACCCAGACCCAGATCGGTCAGAATCTTGACGGCTCGCGCATGCCGTTCAGATGAATCCGCACCGGCATAAATCGCAGGGACTTCGACATTGCCTGCTGCATTTAAATCGCCCAGCAGATGATAACGCTGAAAAATAAAGCCGAAATATTCACGGCGTAATTGCGCCAGTTCATCCGCTTCCAGTTCCCGGGTTTCACGGCCTTTGACCTTGTAGCTACCCGTGGTCGGTTTGTCCAGACAACCCAGAATGTTCATCAGGGTCGATTTACCGGAACCGGACTGACCGACAATCGCCACCAGTTCACCCGGATAAATCTCTAGATTCACCCCTTTTAAAATCTGGACCGTGCTTTCACCCGCAGGGAATTCACGAACCAGATTTTTCACCTCGAGGAGAGACCGTTGTTGTGAATTCATGCTTACATTCTCATTGGGCCACGGCTATTGCCACCGCGTTTTGCTGCATCATTGGAGGTGTCAGAACCATCGGCAATCACCACCTGATCACCACGTTTTAAACCTTTCAGCACTTGCGCAGTCGCACGGTTATTCAAGCCGATTAATACAGGGGTTGGTTTCGCAGTACCATCGGCTTGCAAGACACGAACCATGCCACGTTGTGCTTTACCTTGCTCAATCAATGCAAGTTCTGCTTCAGACAGGTTTAGACGCGCTGGACGTTCACCGGCAGGGCGATTGCCTTGAGCCGATTCAGCTTCAGGACGTGATGCCGGACTGCCTTCACCGCGAGAACCCTCACCACGCGCTTCACCACGATTGGCACGTGGCGGACGGTTTGAACCTTGAATGGCCGCAGCAGGAATGGTCAGCACATTTTTGGCTTCATCCAGTACGATATAAACTTGTGCAGTCATATCAATACGTAATTTTCCATCTTCATTCGGTACATCGAACAATGCGTTGTAATACACCGCAGAACTTGACGATGAGCTTGAGGTATTGCTATCGGTATTAATTGAATTGGGTGCAGGCTCAACCTGACGTAGTTTGGCGTAAATCTTTTTCTCGTTATTGCCTAACGTAGTGAAATAAACCGTCTGACCTTCTTCAACTTTCATGACATCCGCTTCAGAAATTTCAGCTTTAATGGTCATGGTGTCGAGTTTGGCCAGTTTAACAATGGTCGGCGCACTCTGGTTGGCATTCACGGTTTGACCTTCTTCAGTCACAATCGCCACAATCGTGCCATCCATCGGGGCTACAATCTGGGTATAGCCAAGATCTTCTTTGGCAGTCGCCAGCGTCAAACGCGACTGTTCAATCTGTGCATTGATAGCGGTGATATCCGCTTGCGCCGTTTTATAGTTCGCAAATGCCGATTCCAGCTCTGAGCGAGAAGTGGCATCCTGTGCATACATGGCTTTCTGACGGTTGTATTCAGCTTCAACTTTGGCCAAATTCGCCTGTCTTACTGCAAGTTGTGCCATCTGATTTTTAATGCTGGCTTCAGCGGTTTTTAAATCATTTTCCTGACGAACGGAGTCAATCCGCGCAATCAGCTGACCTTGCTTGACCTGATCGCCCAGTTCTACATACATTTTTCTGACCTGACCCGAAACCTGCGCCCCCACGCTGACCATCTTGGTCGCTTCCAGAATACCAGTCGCCAGTACAGAGCTTTCGATATCGCCTTGGGTGACTTCAGCCGTAATATATTGCGGAGGCTGTTCTTTGGGTTTGAGGAAGTACCACCCCGCAGCGATGAGCGCAATGGCAATCACGGCGGCCATAATCAATTTCGTCGGTTTTATTTTTGGCATGATCAATATCGGTTCAAAATCAGAGAATTGTGAACGATTATAAAAGCGAAATTAGGATAAATCGTGTATTTTTTTAAACTAATAGGAATGATTATTATTTTATTTTTCGAATTTTGACAAAGACTTAGTGAAATAGGGGCTTGCCACAGATACTGGAAATCGCCTGTAGTACCAAATGCTCCGGATTTTCATGTCCGAGTCCTTTAATTGAGGCATCAATTCTTAATAATAACCCCGGCCAGGCCAGAAAAGTCTGTGGGCTGAGACGGCGCAAGGCTTGTTGATATAACCCGACTTTGGTTTTCCAGATCCCGATTTGCAAGGCATTTTGCGGTTGTTCAAACAGCTGCATCAACAGACGCATTTCCTTGCTGAGACTCCATAAAATCAGGCTCATCGGTTCACCTGAAACGACTAGATACTGAAAAATTTTGATCGACTGGGAAAGATTACCTTGTAGCAGGGCATCGCTCAAATCATAGGTGCTATAACGTGACTGATCTTGTAAACATGCATATAAATGATCAACCTGAATGATATCGACTTCAGCAAAGGTATCGCTAACCCGCATCAGGCTGTTCTTTGCTGCAAGCAGGTTGTGCTCATGATGTTGTTCCAGCCATTGCCAGGCATCATTGGCTAAACGAATGCCGAGTTTTTCAGCTTCAATACCCAGAATCTGCTGCCGGTCTTTTGGATAATTGGCCACCAGCGAAACATTCACACCATTGGCATCAATCAGCTGAAAGAAACTGGATTTCAGGCTATTACTATCCTGTTTGGGCATCACCACCAACAGCAGGTTTTGTTCATTATGCTGCAAATAGTTTTTCAGTAACTTGATTGCGCTGGCATCCGGTTTGATATTGCCATGTACTTCAATCGCCAACTGGGTTGAAAACAGCGACAAGCTGTTCAAGGCATTAAAGACGGTTTTCCAGTCGGCGACCGAACTAATGTCATAGCGTTGACGTTCAATGTCCTGCTTTTGCCAGCTGGCCCGAAAGGCATCAATTAAATTCTGTTCCAGCAAAGGCTCTTGACCATGCAAGACCCAAGCACCGCGAGCTTCATCGACACGTTTCAGGGCTTGCAGATAATCAAGTTTCATAAAGAGGTCTTATTGAGCAGGTTGCGCTGAGGTATTTTGTTTGGCTAAGGGTAAGCGGTTCGATGAAATCTGACGCGCGATCTGCTGCGCCACATCATCAATAATGACCTGATTCAGATATTTTTGTTCCTGGTCATCGGTGTTGACCGTTTCAATATCATATTGATACGTACGTGTTGCCACGACAGTGCGTGGTTCAGTGATCGGATTGCCTTGTGCATCTTCAATCCGGAAAGTCACGTTTAAACGTAACAAGGTTTCAACTAGTTTACCGTTCAGTTCCAGACGGCGAGGGGTGTAATCCAGGACACGTAACACATAAGCATTGGGTGCATTACTCAGCTGTACGCCTGCAGCACCGAGGTAAACTGCCAGTTTCTCTTGCAGTTCTTCAGTATTGGGCGGTAAAGACAGGCTCATGACAGAGTAAGCAACAGGGGCGGAGCTCGGATTGGTTCCTTTCAGATGAAAGCCACAGCCGACTAAGCCTGCACTCAGACCACAAGTTAAAACAATTGCTGCTAAATGTTTGCCCAAATGCATGTGTTGCCCTCTATGCTTCCCGAAGGGGAATATTTGAAATCCTGAACTGGATTGTAAAGTCAAAGCCCGTTGGCTGGCAACGGGCTTTGTTTGGGAATTGTGAAATCCTTCAGAAAGTTCCTTCTCCCTCTGGGAGAAGGTTAGGATGAGGGGTTATATATTTACCTCTCCCTAGCCCTCTCCTGAGAGGAGAGGGAACTTAAGGATTTAAACCACCAAATTCACTAATTTATTCGGTACCACAATTTCTTTCTTGGTTGGACCCGTCAAGAATTGCTGAACTTCAGGCAATGCTTTGGCTTGAGCCAAGATGTCATCTTTAGAGGCATCTACAGATACTTCTAACTTGCCACGAAGCTTACCGTTGACTTGAACCACGATGGTTTGCGTATTACGTGTCAGCGCAGATTCATCTACCGCAGGGAATAAAGTTGAATTCAATTCAATCCCAAATTCAGCCAATAAAGTCTGGCTTAAATGCGGTGCAAATGGTGCAAGTAAAGTTAACAGCGTGGTAATCGATTCACGTGCGACAGCAACGTCATTGTCATCTTGAGCTTCAAATTTGTTGTTAGCATTTAAAAGTTCCATCAATGCAGCAATGGCAGTGTTAAATGCATGACGACGTTCAATATCATCACCGACTTTTTGGATGGTTTCGTGTGTCTTACGACGCAAGTCTTGTGCAGCCGTAGACAGTGCCGCTTTGTCGATGTTTGCAGCAGTATTCGCTTTTTCAAGGAAGCCTGTTGCTAAACGCCATACACGTTTCAGGAAGCGGTTTGCACCCTCAACACCGGCATCAGACCATTCAAGTGATTGATCAGGTGGAGCCGCGAACATCATGAACACACGTGCCGTATCTGCGCCGTACTGGTCAATAATCGATTGCGGGTCGATACCGTTATTTTTCGATTTCGACATTTTTTCCTGACCACCAACGATAACGTCTTGGCCATCTTCTTTATATTTGGCAGAAAGCACACGGCCTTTTTCGTCTTTTTCAAGCTCGATATCTGCCGGATTAAACCAGGTTTTCTTACCTGAGTCTGCTTCACGATAGAAGGTATCTGCTAGCACCATCCCTTGCGTTAACAAGTTAGTGAATGGTTCATTGCCTTGTACCACGCCTTCATCACGCATCAATTTGTGGAAGAAGCGTGCATAAAGTAAGTGCAGAATCGCGTGTTCAACACCACCGATGTATTGGTTCACAGGAAGCCAGGTTTGACCTGCTTCAGGTTTCACCATGCCACCCGTAAAGTCTGGAGATGCATAACGTGCATAGTACCAAGACGATTCTACGAATGTATCAAGCGTATCTGTTTCACGACGTGCGTCGCCACCACAGCTTGGACAAGTCGTTTCATAGAACTCAGGCATTTTGTTCAGTGGGTTACCTGAACCATCTGGAACAACGTCAGTCGGAAGAACCACAGGAAGCTGCTCTTCAGGTACTGGCACTTGACCACATGATGGACAGTTAATCATTGGAATTGGACAACCCCAATAACGCTGACGGGAAACCCCCCAGTCACGTAGACGGAATTGAACTTTAGAACTTGCTAGGCCTGTTGGTTCTAATTTAGCAAGGAATGCATCGTATGCACCTTGGAAATCTAGACCGTCAAATTCGGCTGAATTGACCAGTTTACCTTCTTTCGAGCCATACCATTCTTGCCATTGAGTCGCATCAAAGTCGGCATCATCTGCGCCTTTAGCATCAATCACTTGCTTGATGGTCAAGCCATATTTATTGGCAAATTCGAAGTCACGTTCATCGTGTGATGGAACTGCCATCACTGCACCTGAACCATAAGACATCAATACATAGTTGGCGATCCAAACCGGAACTTCTTCGCCAGTCACAGGATGCTTCACAGAAAGACCGGTTGCCATGCCTTTCTTCTCGGCAGTCGCAAGATCCGCTTCTGCCACAGAACCCATACGGCATTCTTCAATGAATGCAGCCAATTCTGGGTTTGTTTCAGCCGCTTTCAGCGCCATCGGGTGTTCTGCTGCAACTGCAACATACGTTACGCCCATCAAGGTATCGGCACGGGTAGTAAATACCGTTAAACCATCTGCATACACGTCAGGATTTGCTGAAGGGAAAGTGATGTCCATCCCTTGTGAGCGGCCAATCCAGTTACGCTGCATGGTCAACACTTGTTGTGGCCAGCCATCTTTAAGCGTGTCTAAATCGTCAAGTAACTCTTGCGCATAATCAGTGATGCGGAAGTAGTACATTGGAATATCACGCTTTTCTACCAATGCACCTGAACGCCAGCCACGACCATTTTCAACCTGTTCGTTGGCAAGAACAGTCTGATCGACCGGATCCCAATTCACGGTTGAAAGCTTACGGTAGATCAAGCCTTTTTTATAAAGCTGAACAAATAGCCATTGTTCCCAACGATAGTATTCAGGGGTACAGGTCGCAAATTCACGATCCCAATCTACGGCTAGACCGAGTTTTTTCAACTGGTCACGCATGTAAGCAATATTTTCAAATGTCCATTTTGCCGGTGCAACCTGGTGTGCAATCGCTGCGTTTTCAGCAGGCAGACCAAAAGCATCCCAACCCATCGGTTGCAGGACAGTTTCACCTTTTAAGCGATGGAAACGGCTGATCACGTCACCAATCGTATAGTTACGCACATGACCCATATGTAGCTTGCCACTTGGGTAAGGGAACATCGAGAGAATATAACGACGTGGACCTTCTACTTTGTCGGCAACTTTAAAGGCTTTGCGAGATTCCCAATCCTGTTGGACTTGAGGCTCAATCGCACTGGCTTGATATTCGGAATCAATGTGAGTAGTCATAAACGTATCAGTGAATTACGGTGAAAAAAGTCTGTTGCACAGCATAGCGCAAAATGTACCTAAAAGTGAATTTTGCGCCGGCATTTCCCGAAGAAAAAACACGCTGTTCTATATAGAGGTGTCTTATAAAGCAACTGCACGATTTTTAGATTGCTGCAAGGCTTCGTTGGCTTCACGTTGTTGCTGGTCCTGATTCGCAGGAACTTGAGGGGCTTGTTGCTGTTGTTCTTGAGGTGTGTTCTCGGTTTGAACTTCAGTTTCAGTAGTTCTAGATGATGCTGGTGCTGAATTTTTCCAGCCATAGGTATCCACTGTGGTGGCTTTTTTCGCAGATTTCGGTGGTGGTGTTTTCGTATAGTGCGTGGTGCCCTTGGTATCGACCCATTTATAATACTGGATTGCTGAAGCACTGCTGCTACAGATGCCTAGAGAAATTGCACAACTCAGACTTAAGGCAGTTAAAAAAGATATTTTCATTGTTTTTGAGCCTCTGTGTTCTAGCCATAAAATACTACAAAACATTGTAGTGATTTTCACAGTAAAAATAATGAATTTTTTATCCGCTCTATTCATGATTAAGAGTCGAACAGCTTCTGCATCTCGTTTGTAGAAGTGGTGAGCAAATTTTCAGACACAAAATTTATTGATAAACAACTTCACTTGATTTAATAAAAATTCATTCATTTTTTTTATATAAGACATACTAAAAATTTATAAAATTAAATATATAAGTTTATGAATTTTATTGGATTAAATATTATTAGATTAATTCTTTATTACTGTCTTTGCTCTAGATCGCTGTTAAAAACAGCAAATCAGGTGTTTTTAAGCGCATATTGCCTGTTTTTTAAACTTGACTTTAAAGCCTGAAAACACAAGAATGCTGCAATAGTTTTATATGCCTTAATCGATCACCCTTCGACTAAGTGTCATTTCATGCAGTGGGCGATTTCTCTAGCCGAGAAATTGAACAAAGCTAAGCAAAATATGTTTATCCCAACATGTTTTAGGTCTTGTATTGCTCGAACAGCCAAGAGATCAGATTTTTTTCCTATTGCTATGAAAACTATGAAATTTGTGTGCTATAACAGTGCAGACAGTTAACAAATGAAACACTGCAAATGCCTCCCATTTGTGCAGTGTCATAATATTAGGGTGAATCACGTTGGAACTTCTATCTGGTGGTGAAATGCTTGTTCGCGCATTAGCGGACGAAGGCGTTGAACATGTTTTTGGATACCCAGGCGGCGCAGTTCTTCATATTTATGATGCGCTATTTCAACAAGACAGAATCAATCATTATCTCGTACGTCACGAACAGGCTGCCGGTCACATGGCCGATGCTTACTCACGCGTGACAGGCAAGACCGGTGTTGTGCTAGTGACTTCAGGTCCGGGTGCAACCAACACGGTAACGCCAATTGCAACGGCCTATATGGACTCAATCCCGATGGTGATTTTGTCAGGTCAGGTTGCGAGTCATCTGATTGGTGAAGATGCATTTCAGGAAACCGATATGGTCGGTATTTCACGTCCTATCGTGAAACATAGCTTCCAGGTGCGTCATGCCAGCGAAATTCCTGCGATTATCAAGAAAGCCTTCTATATTGCGTCTTCAGGTCGTCCAGGTCCTGTAGTGATTGATATTCCAAAGGATGCGACCAATCCTGCAGAGAAATTTGCTTACGAATACCCAGAAAAAGTGAAGATGCGTTCGTATCAGCCACCGTTCCGTGGTCACTCAGGTCAAATTCGTAAAGCGATTGAAGAACTGATCCATGCTAAACGCCCAGTTATTTACTCAGGCGGTGGTGTGGTTCAAGGCAATGCTTCAGCACAATTGACAGAGCTTGCGCATCTATTGGGTTATCCAGTGACCAATACCTTGATGGGTCTTGGCGCATTCCCGGGTGATGATGAACAGTTCATCGGTATGTTGGGTATGCACGGTACTTATGAAGCTAACATGACCATGCACAATGCAGATGTAATTCTGTGTGTGGGTGCGCGTTTCGATGACCGTGTGACCAACAATCCTGCAAAATTCTGTCCAAATGCTAAAGTCATTCATATAGATATCGACCCAGCGACAATCTCAAAAACCATTATGGCGCACATTCCAATTGTCGGTGCTGTAGAGCCTGTACTGAATGAGATGTTGAACCAGTTGAAACAGCTTAATGTTTCTAAGCCAAATCCTGAAGCGATTGCGGCATGGTGGAAACAGATCAATGAATGGCGCAAGGTTCATGGCGGTCGTTTTGAAGCGGGTGTTGATGGCGTGATGAAGCCACAACAAGTGGTTCAGGCATTGGATAAAGTGACCAATGGCGAAGCGATCATTACTTCTGATGTCGGTCAGCATCAGATGTTTGGTGCGATGTATTACAAATACAAACGTCCACGTCAATGGATCAACTCAGGTGGTCTAGGCACCATGGGTGTAGGCTTGCCGTATGCAATGGCTGCGAAGCTTGCATACCCGGAACAGCAAGTGGTGTGTATCACCGGTGAAGCATCGATTCAGATGTGTATCCAGGAACTGTCGACCTGTAAGCAATATGGCCTGAATGTAAAAATCCTGTGCCTGAATAACCAGTCTTTAGGGATGGTGAAGCAGTGGCAAGATATGAACTATGAAGGACGTCATTCAAGTTCTTATGTAGATTCATTGCCTGATTTTGCCAAACTGATGGAAGCCTATGGTCATGTCGGTATTCAGATTAATCATGCCGATGAGCTAGAGTCGAAGCTTGCAGAAGCGATGGCGATTAACGACAAGTGCGTATTTATTAACGTTATGGTAGATCGTACCGAGCACGTTTATCCGATGTTGATTGCGGGTCAGTCGATGCAGGATATGTGGTTGGCTAAAGGGGAGCGCACGAAATGAGACATATTATCTCTGTACTCGTAGAAAACGAATCAGGCGCGCTTTCCCGTTTAGTGGGTTTGTTCTCACAGCGTGGCTACAATATCGAAACATTGAATGTTGCTCCGACTGAAGATCCAACGCTTTCACGTTTGACATTGACCACTTATGGTGATGATCACAAGATTGAGCAAATTACCAAACAGCTTAACAAGTTGGTTGAAGTGGTGAAAGTGGTTGACCTGTCTGAAGGTGCACATATTGAGCGTGAATTGATGCTGATTAAAGTCAAAGCATTGGGTTCATCGCGTGACGAAATCAAACGTACGGCAGATATTTTCCGTGGTCAGATTGTCGATGTAACCCCAACGACCTATACCATTCAAATCGCGGGTACCACTGAAAAAGTGGATGCGTTTATTGATGCACTTGCAGAACACACGATTTTAGAAGTGGTTCGTTCAGGTGTATCAGGTATCGCACGCGGCGAAAAAGTACTCACCATCTAATTTAAATATTTCCTCATCCTAATAAGAAGGGGGTATCAGGCAATGTAAATACAAGGGTCATTGCCTGATTTAAACAGACAAACAAGCATTAAGCGGAGACAGCAATGCAAATTTTTTACGATAAAGACACTGACTTATCTATCATCCAATCTAAGAAAGTAGCGATCATTGGTTACGGTTCACAAGGTCACGCGCATGCGCTTAACCTGAAAGATTCTGGCGTTGATGTCACTGTAGGTTTACGTGCGAACTCTACTTCTTGGAAGAAAGCTGAAAATTCAGGTCTTAAAGTTGCTGAAGTTCCTGCTGCTGTAGCACAAGCTGACGTAGTGATGATTTTGACTCCAGATGAGTTCCAATCTCAACTTTACCGTGACGTAATTGAGCCAAACATCAAGCAAGGCGCTACTTTAGCATTTGCTCATGGTTTCTCGATTCTTTATAACCAAGTTGTTCCACGTGCTGACTTAGACGTAATCATGGTTGCACCTAAAGCTCCTGGTCACACCGTACGTTCTGAATACCAACGTGGTTCAGGTGTTCCTGACCTTATCGCGATTCACCAAGATGCTTCTGGTAATGCGCGTAACGTTGCTCTTTCTTACGCTTCAGGCGTAGGTGGCGGCCGTACAGGTATCATCGAAACTTCATTCCGTGAAGAAACTGAAACTGACCTTTTCGGTGAGCAAGCAGTTCTTTGTGGTGGTGCTGTTGAATTGGTTAAAATGGGCTTCGAAACTCTGGTTGAAGCGGGCTATGCTCCTGAAATGGCGTACTTCGAATGTCTACACGAACTTAAATTGATCGTTGACTTGATGTTCGAAGGCGGTATCGCGGACATGAACTACTCAGTGTCAAACAACGCTGAATACGGCGAATATGTAACGGGTACTGAAGTAATTAACGAACAGTCTCGTGAAGCAATGCGTAATGCACTTAAACGTATTCAATCTGGTGAATACGCGAAGATGTTCATTCAAGAAGGTGCGTTGAACTATCCATCTATGACTGCTCGTCGTCGTCAAAATGCGGCTCACGGTATCGAAGTAACGGGTAACAAGTTACGTGCGATGATGCCTTGGATCCAAGCGAACAAAATCGTAGATAAAGAGAAAAACTAATTTCTCGAATCAATTGATTTGAATGCGAAAACCCACTTAATTTGAGTGGGTTTTTTATTTCTATGTTTGCGTACCTTAAAAAATGGGAAAGCAGTGCTTTCCCATTTTTTCATATTTTGGATTCAAACAAAATCGTTGATAAATAGAAAAACTAATCTCTTAATTGGCTGATTTTTATGCTATAAAAGTCCTGCGAAAGCGGGGTTTTTTATTGGATAAGAATAATGATTTTATATAAATATGTTGGCTTTGATGCTGGTTTAAAAATATTAGAAACAAGTGCTTTAGGCTTTTCTTTGACGCGCGATTTTAATGATCCATTTGAGGTGACGGCTTTAGCTTTAATGGGGGAAACGGTAAATGTTGGTGTAGAAACGCAAGCTGTAAGAAGTCGGTTTATCAATAAATATGCAGTATTGTCTTTAACTCGAGCCCCCTTACTTAAATCCTTTAATGTGGTCTCATTATGCAGATAGTCATAAAGGAATGGTGATCGGGATTGATACAGAGAAGGCAGGTTTAGAAAGTTTTGAAAATTATACGATACCTGCTCAGAGAGGAGAGATAATTTATGTGAATACAGTGCTACAACATATTAATTCAATAGATGCCGTGCAATTAATGCAAATTGGAAGTAAGCATCATATATGGTGGAAATCTCATGAGAGATTACTAAAACATGCTGTTCTTTATAAGCAATTATGTTGGGCGTATGAAGAGGAGGTTAGGGTAGTGAAATGTTTGGGGAGTGAGGAATACCATTCTTATCATTCAAAGGAAGATAAGAGATTTGAGTTGGATGGAGAGCAGTGGGAAAGAAAATATATTGGTTCAAGAAGTATATTCTTAAAAAGCATCCCATCAGATGCATTTGTTGAGATATATCTTGGGGAAAATAGTTATCGTGATCAAAGAAGGAAGTATGATAATTTAATCGATGGTTATAAAGTTCCTAAAATTTTACAGTTAAAAGAATTTAGTCGGAATAATAATATTGAATTATTCACTGTTTTAGTTGATACAGAAACATGGTCTTTAAAAAGAAAAATTATTAATTCAGTTGATTTAGATTAGGGTGTGTTGACACTTTTAGCTTAAAAAAATAGCGAAGTAGTAAAATCAAATCGCCAAACCCAATTTTACTATTCGCTATGCCTCGTACCATGCTGACAGATCAACACTGGCAAAAGTTGAAAG